>JAWWOL010000534.1:0-8335 GCA_033851695.1 Frankiales bacterium | reverse complement strand
CACCTCAGCACTCCCGCCGAGGACCGGGCGATGGTGGACACCTTCCTCGAGGAGGTGGCGCTCGCTTCGCCCGCCGAGGTGGACACAGCCCGGCTCGGCCTGCGGCTGGCGCCGGAGGACATGGCGGAGTTCCGCTCGCGGATGCGCGAGCTGCTCGACGATTTCGCCGGCCGGCCGGACGACCCTGCGGCGCCGGCCTGGTCGCTGTTCCTCGTCCTGCACCCCGACCCCAACCGGCCGGGTGGCTCAGTGGAGCAGGAGCCGGCCGAGCCGTCGTGAGGCGAGCCACAGCGTGACGCCACTGAGCACCAGCAGGTAGGCGGTGGCGCCGATCTGGGGCCAGCCCACCTCGCCGAGGTTGAGGCCACGCAGCAGGTTGGTGCTCTGGTAGAGCGGCAGCGCCCGTACGACGTCGGCGAGCCAGTCGGGATAGACGGACAGCGGGTAGAAGGTCGCCGAGAACAGGAACATCGGCAGCATCACCAGCTGGACGTACTGCGTGTGGTGCAT
This sequence comes from Frankiales bacterium, assembly GCA_033851695.1. Taxonomy (GTDB): domain Bacteria; phylum Actinomycetota; class Actinomycetes; order JAWWOL01; family JAWWOL01; genus JAWWOL01. Next base: position 7,825 of record JAWWOL010000534.1, on the reverse strand, counting down.
CTCAGTCATGATCGTCGACACCGACAGGCCCGCGGCCGCGAAGGCGAACGAGATCAGCGCCACCGCAGGCAGACTGAGCAGCGCCCACCAGCTGTGCACCATGCCGAGAGCTGCCAGCACGCCGAGGAAGCAGCCGCCGGCGACGACACCTCGTACGGTCGCGGCCGCCGTCTCCCCCACGCCGATGTCGGCGGGGGTCATCGGCGTCGTGACCAGGGACTGGAAGAACTTCTCGGTCTGCAGCCGGAACCAGATGCCGTAGATCGTCTCGTTGCAGGCGGTATTCATCGCCGAGGTCGCGAGCAGTGCCGGTGCGACGAACGACGCATAGCTGTAGCCACCGGCAAGGTCCTGACCCTTGGGCCCGATCAGCGTGCCGATGCCGACGCCGATCGACATCAGGTAGAGGAACGGCTCGAACAGTCCGTTGACCAGGGTCGCCCACGGGCGGCCGCTGCGGACCACCCACCAGTGCCGGACGACGACCTGCCGGGCAGCGTCGAGAACGAGGGTGTCAGGCATAGAGCCGCCGCCGGTAGGTGCGGGCGGCGAGGAACAGTCCGGCCACGGTGAACACGAGCAGGTAGCCGACGTGGCCGGCCGTACGACCCCACGTCGCCGTGCCGAGGCACAGGGTGCGGCAGAGGTCGACGCCATGCCAGAGCGGCGTTGCGTAGGCGAGGGCCCGGAGCAGCCCCGGCAGCTGGACGACCGGGAAGAAGGTGCCGGAGAACAGGTAGAGCGGCATGACCACCCACTTGAACGCGCCGAAGACCACGCGTGGGTTCTTCACGGTCGCCGCCCACGCCATCGTCGGGGTGGCGAAGGCCAGCCCGGTCAGCATTGCCGCCGGGATCGCCAGCAGGGCAAGCCAGGAGCTCGCAGCACCGAAGCAGGCCATCACGGCGACGAAGGTCGCTGCGCCGAGGGCCACCTTGAACGCCATGAAGAGGGAGTGCCCGAGCATGATGTCGGTCGCGTCCAGCGGGGTCGAGGCCGTGACGCTGTAGCTGCCGCCGGGGCGTACGGCCCTGCTCACCGGAAACGCGGACTCGACGATGCCGTTCTGCATCGCCGCAGCAGCAAGCATTCCCGGCGCGAAGAACTGCAGATAGGTGGCGCCGTGCAACCCCGGCGGATGGTTGGCGATGACCTTGCCCAGCCCGACGCCGATCGCCAGGAGGAACAACAGTGGGTTGACGACGCTGACCACCACGCTGCCCCGCCAGGTGCGCCGGTAGCGCCGGAGCTGGTAGCTCAGCTCGTAGAGCGCCAGCCGGGTGGGTCGGACGGTGCTGCGATCTGGGGCCCGGGACGCGAGCAGCGCCATCAGTCGACCAGCGTCCGGCCGGTGAGTGACAGGAACACGTCCTCGAGGCTCGAGCGGCGGACCAGCGAGCTGACCGGCCGTACGCCGAGCCGGTGTACGGCGGCGAGCGCCGCCTCGCCGTCGTCGGTCGAGCAGAGCAGCCCGCGCCGGAGCACTTCGAGCCGCTCGGCGATCCCGGCCGCGAGGATCTTCTCGGCCGTGACCGCCTCTGTCCCGAGCTCGAGCCGCAGCTCCAGGACCTCGCGGGACGCGTGCCGGGCGATCAGGTCAGCGGGCGATCCCTCGGCGACGATGAGGCCGCCGTCCATGACCACCAGCCGGTCGCACAGCTGCTCGGCCTCGTCCATGTAGTGGGTGGTCAGGATGAGCGTGACGCCCTGCTCCTTCAGCTCGAAGAGCCGGTCCCACAAGACGTGCCGGGCCTGCGGGTCGAGCCCGGTCGTCGGCTCGTCGAGGAGCAGGATCTCCGGGGAGTTGATCAGTGACCGGGCGATCGTGAGCCGTCGGCGCATGCCGCCGGACAGCGCCTCGACCCGCTCGCCGGCCTTGTCCGCGAGCTGGGCGAACTCCAGGAGCTCGTCCGTGCGCGCTGCGGTCACCGCCTTGGGCAACCCGAAGTAGCGACCGTAGATGAGCAGGTTCTCCCGTACGGTCAGCTCGGCGTCCAGTGCGTCGTCCTGCGGCACCACGCCGAGCCGGGAGCGGATCTGCCGGCCGTCGGTGGCCGGGTCCAGCCCCAGGACCCGCAGCGTGCCGGCGGTGACCGGCGAGACGCAGGCGACCATGCCCATGGTCGAGGACTTGCCGGCTCCGTTGGGGCCGAGGAAGCCGAAGACCTCGCCCTTGTGGAGGCTGAAGTCGATGCCCGCGACGGCGGTGAACCCCGTCGACTGCCGGTCCCTGGGCGCGTACCGCTTGGTCAGGCCGACTGCCTCGACCAGTGGGGTGCTCACCGGCCCGAGGCTAGGGGAGGCCCGCACCGGGCGCAAACAGGTAACTGTTTTCCGCAAGATGACGCTACGAATGACGCAAGGAACAACGTTGCCGGCCGCCCGACGAGGATGGCCCGAGGCCGCCGCGCCCCGCTCCCGGGCCGGCAGAGTCTGCGTTGCCCGCGCCGGGCGGGCAACGCAGAGTCGTTGGTGGGGGCTAGCCAGGGCGACGTCTGTCGCAGGGGCGAAAGGTCAATGGCCGCGACGGTCCCGCACCCGGAGGAAGAGCAGCCGGCCGGCCCGAAGGTGCTCGGACCGGCCGGCGCCAGTGCAGTGCTGTTCAGGCGGCGATACCGCCCTGCCCCTCAGGTCACGGGTAGGTCGTGACGTTGCTGGGCGTGGTGTTCGTCGGCGTCTGCGCACCCGTGTCGTTGACGACGTGGGTGATCGTGCCGACGTTGCCGAGGGACACCGTGAGCAGGCCGTGCAGGGACACGCCGGAGGTCGGCACCTCGAAGGCGTGGTAGTTGTTCACGGCGGGGTTGACGTTGAAGTAGCAGTAACTGCCCCAACCCCAACCCTGGAAGCCGGTCGCGCTGTTGTTCACCTTGATGGCCGCGTAACCGTTGAGCGAGCCGTTCATCCACGCGGCCTGGTTCGGCGGGTCGTACGGGTTCTCGTTCTGGAAGAAGATGATGTTCCCGCCGGTGCCGTTCCACACCACCTCGTACTTCTGGTAGTGCTCGACGAACAGGCCGGTGGCCAGGACGTTGTTGCCGTTGACGGTGAGTCCGGTGTCAGCGGTGTTCGACGTCCAGCCGACCCCGTTGCCGTGGTCGGCCCGCCAGGCCCAGACGTGGTCGATGATCGTGTTGCTCGCGTTGACCACGAGGGACTGGGTCGCCTTGCCCGCGGCGTCACCACCGATCCGGAAGAACACGTCCTGGATCGAGATCGGGTTCGACGCGTGGGCGGCAGTGCTGGTGCCCACGGTCAGCAGCGCCGCCGAGTTGGTGGTGCCGGCGCTGAAGAGCAGCCCCTTGATCCGGACGCCGTCAACGTCCGCCACGTGCATCGCGTCCACGCCGCCGTCCGGGATGATCGTCGGGTAGCCGATGCCGAGGACGACCGTGTTCGGGTTGGTCACGTTCAGCGTGGAGCTGACGTGGTAGACGCCCGGGGTGAAGAACAGGTTGCAGCCCGAGGCCAGTGCGCTGTTGATGGTGGCGGCGGTGTCGCCAGCCTTCACCACGTAGAACGTGCTCATCGCCAGCGAGGAACCCGGGGTGTTGGGCCAGCTGGTGCCAGAGGAGTTCGTCCGCAGCGACGGCAGGAACACGTGGTACTTGCCGTCCGAGGTGACGTAGAGGTACGGGACGTCACGGGACACCGGAGTGGTGGCCAGCGTGGTCATGGGCGGGTTCGGGAAGCTCTGCGCCGGGGCGCCGGTGACACCCGAGAAGACCATGTTCCACACCGAGCCGGCCCAGCTGCCGAAGTTGCTGTCCTTGCTGTACCACTGCTGCTGCGACACCGAGGACGCCTGGCCGGTGACCTTGGTGTCGGAGATGTAGCCGCCACTGGCGTAGCCGTAGCTCGCCGGGTAGAGCGCGAGGTTGCCGTGCACGTCGATCCGGCGGAACGGAGCCGCCTGCGCCACGGCCCACCGGTCGGTGCCGTTGGTGGGGTTGATGGCCAGGTTCTCCGCCGAGCGCCAGAAGTTCTGCGTGGCGTTGCCGGCGTCCTCGCTGTTGAAGGCGTCGACCGTCACGTCGCCGTTGATGGTGACGTCGTCCGGGTTGAGGCCGAGGCCCGCGACCGAGGTGTAGAAGCCGACGTTGTCCTCGACGGAGTACGTGCCCGGCTTGTACAGCTCGGCGACCCGGCCGTTGGCGAACTGTGCGGTGTTCGTGTCCTTCTGGGCGTTGAAGTCGGCGTCCAGCTGGGCCTGGATGGTCGCGGAGGACATCGACGGGTCGAAGATGTGCACGTTCGGGCCGAAGTTCGGCGTGTCCGACTGGCCGGTGCAGCCGGGGGGCGGCGGCGGGCTGGTCGTGGTGCCCGTGCCGACGGAGACGCCGAACTCCCACAGCGAGTAGCCGTAGCCGGTGCCGCGGGCGGTGCCGTACATCCGGACGTAACGGCCGGTGCCCGAGACGTTGAGCGTCTGGACGCCGCCGGTGCCGGTGGTCGTGCTGTAGATGGTCGACCAGGTGGCGGCGTCAGGGGACGTCTGGATCTGGAACGCCGAGGCGTACGCGGCCTCCCAGTTGAGGCTGACCTGGCAGATGGACTGCGAGGAGCCGAGGTCGACGTAGATCCACTGCGGGTCACTGGCGGCGCTGGACCAACGGGTGCCCGTGTTGCCGTCGACGGCCGAGGAGGCCGGGGTGCCGGCGTTCTCGGTCGAGGAGGCGACCGCGGTCTTGCCCAGCGCGGCGTTCGTCGTGCTGCAGCCGCCGGTCGAGCCGAACGTGCCGTAGACCTGGAACTCCCACAGCGAGTAGCCGTAGCCGGTGCCTCTGGCGGTGCCGTACATCCGCAGGTAGCGGCCGCTGCCGGTGACGGCGAGGGTCTGGATGCCGCCGGTGCCCGTGGTCGTGCTGTAGATCGAGGTCCAGGTGGCGTTGTCGTTGGACGTCTGGATCTGGAACGACTTGCCGTACGCGGCCTCCCAGTTGAGGACGACCTGCGTCACGTTGGCGGTGGCGCCGAGGTCGACCTCGAGCCACTGCGGGTCGCTGAAGGCGCTCGACCAACGGGTGCCGGTGTTGCCGTCGGTGGCATTGGCCGCCGCGCCGCCGGCGTTCTCCACCGAGGAGGCGGTCGTGGGCTTGCCCTGCGAGATCAGCGGATCAGCAGCCTTGGCCGTACGGCCGAAGGGCATCAGCACTACGGCGGCGAGCATCGCCAGGATCGCCACGAGGGCGAACGGGCTGTACTGCCATCTGGATCGATTGCGGTGAGCGGCTTCCATGAGCCCTGCCTATCGAGGACGGGGCACCTGTACGGGTGCCGGGGCTTACCCATGTCCGGTGGTGCACGACCGAGGCGCCATGCGACGGCCAACCGGGCGTGAGGCATCGCGGGCGGCCGACCCGGTGTTCTCACTTCACGAGTTAATTCACGTTGTATAGCCGGGTCACGTACCCGCGTCAACGGTGCGAATGACACGAATCGGTCACGGGACGGAAACGTTCACGGGCCAGCAATGTCCGGTCTTGACCCGGATTAAGCGCCGCTAGTACGCTGCCGCAGCGTCACCGCTGTGACACCTCTCGGTAACCGGGGCGCACCGCGGGCCGGGGCAAAAAAAGAACGCCGCGGAGGCCTTGGCCCCTGCGGCGTTCCTGGTGGTGCTTGCAGCTGTTGTGCCTTGCTAGGCGACGGTCAGCGGCGCGCGCAGTCCCAGCATGTCGAGCAGCTGGCCCGCGTCCGCGAGGTCGATGGCATGTTCGCAGACCAGAACGGCGGCCTTGCGCTGGGTGACGGCCGCGGCGAGACCGCGTGCCTCGAGAACATCAGCCATGACGAGTCCTTGCTCCACCGGGTCTCCTTGCTGTGCGTGAGGGCGTACGAGACTTCCGTGCAGAACGTGCTGTGACCGCGACCTGAACGTCGGGTCACCTGGAGGTAAACGGCGCTAGGGCCGTTGTCCAGAGTGGGCCCTTCGGGGAGGAAACACAAGCGCCGATCCGGTAGTCGTCTACAGCCAGTCCTTGCGCCGGAACGCGGTGTATAAGGCCAGCGAACCCCCGATGATCACTGCACTGGACACCCAGAATCCCCACGCCTTGCCGAAGCCCGGATAGGGCACGTTCTGCCCGTAGAACCCGGTCACAGCGGTCGGCACGGCGATGATCGCGGCCCAGCTGGTGACCTTCTTGGTGATCACGTTGAGCCGGTTGCCCTGGATGGTCAGCGAGGTCTCGCGGATCGTCGTGACCAGGTCGCGCAGGCTCTCGGTCCACTCGCTCGCCCGCAGGACGTGGTCGTAGACGTCCTGGTAGTACGGGGCCAGCTCCTCGGTGACGAGCCCGACGTCGCGGCGCATCATCGAGTTGACGACCTCGCGCATCGGGGTGACCACCCGGCGGAGCATGACCAGGCTCTTGCGCAGCTCGAAGCTGCGCCGCTGCACGTCGTCGTCGTGCTGCTTGCCGTCGAAGAGCAGGTCCTCAAGCCCCTCGATCTGCTCGTCCATCGACTCGACGGCACGGAAGTGGCCGTCGACGACGAAGTCGATCAGCCCGTACACCAGGCCGCCGACGCCGTGCTTGGTGAGGTCGCAGGTCTCGTCCCAGCGCTCCATCAGGCCTTCGATGTCGAAGCCCTCCGACTGGCGTACGGTGACCAGCGCCGACCTGGCGATGAACGCGGTGATCTCGTCGGTGCTGAGCTCGCCGGACTCGACGTCGAGGTCGACCTCGTAGACGCTGAGGAAGTCGTGGGTGCTGTAGCGGTCCAGCTTGGGCCGGTTGCGCCCGGTCGTCGCGTCCTCGATGGCGAGGGAGTGCAGGGACAGCTCCTCGGCGACGAGCTCGAGGTCCTTGATATCCGGGGCGCACAGGTCGACCCACACGACGGCGTCGGGGTCCTCGAGGTGCTCCGACACGTCCGCGACCGGGAAGTTCTCGTCGGTCAGCACGCCGTTGCGGTAACAACGGGTCCTCGGGGCCATCGTCAACGGCTCTCCGTCTCGGGTGTTGCGGGTGTCGGCCGAAGGTAGCCGCTAGGACACGGTAGATCGCAGCCGTGCGGTCGGCCAGCGGGCTCTTACGATGGGACGCAGCTCAGCGTCGGGATCGGGCTGGCCGCCTTGCCGCTGCCCTTGATGGTGAACGTCGTGGCGGCTCCTGGCAGCAGCAGCCCGTTCAGCAGCCCGTTCCTGGCGGTGACGTTGCTGCCCTTCTGGCTCCCGGTCGCGTTGGTCCACGACGTGATCTTTTGCTTGTCGCTGGCGAAGCTCCAGGTCACGGTCCAGCCGGTGCTGAGCGTCGTTCCGGTGTTCCTCACCGTGATGGTGGCCTGGAGCCGGTCGGGCGCCCCCGTGGCGGCGTAGGTCGCCGTGCACTGCGGCCCGGTCGTCCTGGTGGTCGACGTGGTCGGCTGGGGGGTGGTGGCCGCGGGCGTGGTCGTCGGCGCCGCGCTGGTTCTCGGGGCAGCCGGGCTGGTCGGTGCGCCGGTCGTCGTCGGCCGGGCCGTGGTCGTCGGCCGGGCCGTGGTCGTCGGTGCGGTCGTCCTGGTCGGTGCCGGGGAGGTCGTCGGCGGCGCAGACGTGATCACCGGCTTGGCGGAGGTCGTCGTGGGTCCGTGCGACGTCGGCCCGGCGGAGGTCGTCCGGCCGGGGACCGTCGTCGTCAGGGCCGGATGGGGGGTGGTCTGTACGGGACGGGCGCTCGAGGTCCGGCTCGTCGGCTTCGGCGTGACCGTCGCTGGGCGGGTGCGGCCGGGCGTCGGGTTGGGCTGGGACGTGCGCACCAGGTCGTCGACGACGGCCGTCGTCGCCAGCGATGCGTCGGTCGGCACGGCCGTCGAGGGGGTCGCGCTGTGGGCCGCTGCG
>JAWWOL010000522.1:0-4023 GCA_033851695.1 Frankiales bacterium | reverse complement strand
GCCCTCGGTGAAGCTGCTCCTGCTCAGCCCGCTGACCGTCGTCGGGGCCGTCGTCGGCGCCGGCTCTGGGAAGGCGTACGGGCTGGCCCGGTCCCGGCGGAAGTTCCGCGCCGAGATCGAGAAGCTGCTGCAGGCAAGCACTTCTGACCCGGTCGGAGGCTGACGAGATGCCTGGTACCTGGTCGTCGATCGCCTCCATCTGCTCGTCCAAGCGCACGGTCGCGTACGCGGTCTGCAGCGACTGGGCCGACAAGGGCATGAGCGTGTGCAAGTCCTGGGCGGACCAAGGCAGCGCGGCTTGCTCCTCCTGGGCCGACAAGGGCCACAACGCCTGCTCCTCGTGGGCGGACAAGGGCCGCAGCGAGTGCAGCTCCTGGGCCGACAAGGGCCACAACGAGTGCTGCGACTGGTGGCCCTGCTCCTGGTTCTGCGACGCCTTCTACTGGGTCGCCAACTGGGTCTGCCAGGGCTGGTACTGGGTCGCCGACTGGGTCTGCCAGGCGTGGTACTGGGTGGCCAACTGGGTCTGCCAGGCGTGGTACTGGGTGGCCAAGTGGGTCTGTGTCTCGGCCTACTGGGTCGCCAAGTGGGTCTGCCTGGCGTGGCAGTGGATCACGCACGTCTTCTGCTCCGGCAACGCCGGTCCGGTGTTCCTGCTCACCGACGGCTCGATCCTGCTCAACGAGAACTCCGGCGGCTTTGGCACCCGTCGTTGGTGGAAGCTCTCAGCCGACGCCGGCGGGAACTACGGCGGCTCCTGGACGCAGGTGGCGAGCAGCAACGTCGCGCGCAAGTACTTCGGCTCCGCGGTGCTCGCCGACGGCCGGCTCTTCGTCTGCGGTGGGGAGTACAGCGACAGCTCCGGCAGCCAGACTCAGGACGAGTCCGTCTCGGCGGAGATCTACGACCCGGTCGGCGACAGCTGGACCGTGCTGCCTTCGCCGCCCGGGGCCACGCAGGTCGGCGACCCCCCGATCTGTGTACTGCCGGACGGGCGGCTGCTGCTGGGCTCGATCAACAGCACCAGCGTCTTCATCTTCACCCCCGGCCCGGACACCTGGACCACCACGGCGGCGAAGGGGACTCGCGCCTCTGAGGAGTCGTGGGTGCTCACCCCGGACGCGACCGTGGTGACCGTACGGACCGATGGCAGCGGCCTGGCGGAGAAGTACGACGTGGCCAGCAGCACCTGGGTCTCCGCCGGCACCCTGCCCGCGGACATCGTGGAGGACGCCTCCGCGGAGATCGGCCCTGGCATCCTGATGCCGGACGGGCGGGCCTTCTTCGTCGGCGCCAACGCATCGCTGACGTCGCTCTACACCACCGGCGCAAGCTCGACGGCCGCTGGGTCATGGGCCAGCGGGCCGACCATCCCCGGCCAGCCCAGGGACGCCAACCCGCTGGGCGCCAAGGATGGTCCGGGCGCGCTGATGCCCGGTGGCTCGGTCCTGTTCGGGGCGGGCCCTGTCGACGGGTCGTCGGGCAACTTCCTGTCGCCGACCCGGTTCTTCGAGTTCGACGGCACGTCGATCGCCCGGGTGACCGACCCGCCCAACCCGGACGGGCCGCCGTACGTGGGTCGGCTGCTGCCCCTGCCGAACGGGGAGGTGCTCTGGGCGCGTGAGGACAAGGACGAGATCTATGCCTACACCAACCCGACGGCACCGCACGATGCCTGGCGTCCGGTCATCGACAAGTGTCCCCGGGTGATCGCCCCCGGGGCCACGATCAGTCTGACCGGTCGTCAGCTCAACGGCCTGTCCCAGGCCCAGGGTTACGGCGACGACTACTCGGCGGCGACCAACTATCCGCTCGTCCGGATCCGCAATGGGCGGACCGGCACCGTGAGGTACTGCCGCACCCAGGACCACACGAGCATGGGTGTGGCCACCGGTCCGCTTTCGGTGACCACGACGGTCCACGTGCCGGCAGACCTGGAGCTGGGCCGGTCGGTGCTGGAGGTCGTGGCCAACGGCATCCCGTCCGAGCCGTTCCGGGTCAACGTGGTCGAGACCGACCACCAGGGGCAGGGGCTCAGCAGCGACGGTGAGTCCACCCGGCAGCACCGCCTGGACCGGTCCGTACCGTTGAAGCAGACGGCGGAGGAACTGCCGGCATAGCAGGGAGCGCTGCACCACCGCCGTCCGCCTTCACCGGTGGGCGGCGGTGGCGTGTGCCGTCCACGCGCTGCTCAGCCGCGCGGGCCGGCGGTCGCCGTGGTGTCGACGTAGGCGGCGTCGGTCATCTCGACGGCCTGCTCGACGTCCAGGGCGACCCGGGCCAGCCGGAGATCCTCGATGCCGACGACCAGCTGGTCCCCGAAGTCCTGCACCAGGCGGTGCCACGCCGCCCCGTACAGGACCAGGCGGGCCGCCCCCGGCTCGGTCTGCAGTGCAGACCAGACAACCGTCGCCTCGGCCAGGGTGCCGATCCCGCCGGGGAGCGCGATGACCACGTCCGCACCGAGGATGTGGGTCAGTCTTTCGGCGTAGTCGGCACTCCAGCGCAGCTCGGAGACGTATTCGCTGGGCTCCAGGCCCACCCAGCTCGTCATCGGCAAGCCGACGACCGTCGCACCGGACTCGGCAGCTCCCTGCGCCGTCGCTGCCATCAGGCCGCCGTAGCCGCCGGTCATCACCGTCCATCCGCGTGCCCCGAGTGCAGCACCGAGCGCGCGAGCCTCATGCCATCGCGGGTCCTCCGGCCCGAGCCGGGCAGAGCCCAGGACCGCAACTGTCCTTGGCGCTGTGGGAGTCTCGCCGTCGAAGCGAGCCTGGGCCTCAGCAGCGGTCATCGACGCCAGCGCCAGTGAGCCGTACTGCTCGATGGACCACGCGGCCGTGCGGGTGGCCCGGGCGACGGCCTCGGTGAGGGAGAGGCCTGCGCCGAGGGCACCCGCGAGGGCGCCACAGAACGTGTCGCCCGCCCCGGTCACGTCCACCGGCGACGCAGGCGCAGCAGGCACCAGGCGGACGCCGTCGGCGTCGGCGAGCAGTGCCCCCTCCTCCCCGAGCTTGACCACAACGGCCGGGAAGCCCAGAGCCAGCAGGGCTTCTGCGCCCTTCTTGACCGCACCGGCCCCCAGCTCGTCACGGCTCGGTGCGAAGACGTCGACCTGGTGGGCGAGCTCACCGAGCTCGGCGTCCCACGACTCGTGCGGATCCACCAGGATCGTGGCCCCCGGCGAGGTCTTCCGGACGTGCTCGACCAGGGCGCAGGCCGCCGCGAACGGCATCGGCGCGACGTGGACGACCGGGGGCGGCTCGGCCGTCAGCCAGGACAGCGGGATGTCAGACGGCTGCACCCAGCGGCTGTCCTGGTCCGGAGTCGATCGGTCGACGAAGCGTCGGCTGCCGTCCGGCTCGTACAGCAGCCAGGCCCTGCTGGTCGCCGACGTGGTCGGGACCACGCCGTCGAGGTTGATCCCGAGCCGGACCAGCGTGCCGAGGATGTCCGGCGGCAGGTCGGCACCGGCCCTGGTGACCACGCCGACGGTCGGGTGCCACAGCCGGGCGCCGAGGGCGGCGTAGACCACGTTGCCGCCGGGCTGGCCCATCGTCGTCCGGCCGTCGGGGCGTACGACGTCGTCGATGGTGAGGTTGCCGATGATGACGACCCGGGGGCCTTCGGTCATGGGCCAGGGACACCCAGCTGCTTGGTGAACGCCGGCCAGGCAAGGGGATCGTGGCCGGGCACCAGCTGGTAGTCCCGCTCGGCAGCGATCGACTTGAGCCGCCGGATCGACTCGATGCCCTGGGCGGGCGTCGTGTCGACCATGCCGCCGGGGGAGAGCTCCTCGTCGATGTTGCGCTGCAGGTCGGCAGCATCGAACGCAAGCACGAAACCCGTCGCGCCGTAGGCCTCGGCGGCCGTGTCGTCGAGGTCGATGACGAAGCTCTGGTGCCCCGGCGTGTGGCCGGGCGTCATGACCGCGGTGACCCCAGGCGCGAGCTCGACGTCGTCGTCGGCGAGCTGCCAGTCGATCTTCGGGTCGTCGTAGTCGATCCGGAAGAAGCCGTGCTT
>JAWWOL010000504.1:0-12382 GCA_033851695.1 Frankiales bacterium | reverse complement strand
GCGGGGTCACCGCCGCGTACGCGTCGACGACCGGCACCAGGACAAGCGCGGTCGCGACCGTCACAGCCGTGAGGCCGGAGATCGGTGCGCGCCGGAGGTTTCTGAGGCCGAGCGACATGTCGGATCCTGGTGATCTTGACTGGGGGAGCCTGGACCGCCATGACATCGACAAGATTCGATGACGCTTGACGTCCGTTCGCCGATCCAAACTGCGCGCGTCAACTAGCCCAGGTGGCGTAACGAATGGCCGGTGTTCCGTACAGTGATCACACCAACACACGCACGGGGGTGCGACACGGATGACCACCTATGAGGACGAACGGCTCATGCCGCCTGAGCCGGTGAGGTGCACGATCGGCGAGCTGTCGGATCTGGTCGGCATGACGGTGCGCAACATCCGCGCCTACCAGGCGCGCGGGCTGCTCCCGCCACCGGTCGTCGACGGGCGGGTCGGCTACTACACCCGGACCCACCGCGACCGGCTGACGATGATCCGCCGGCTGCGGGCGGAGGGGTTCAACCTGGTGGCGATCTCCGCGCTGCTCACCGGAGCCGTACCAGTGGCCACGCTGGCCGCCACGGCGGCGGCGGGCGCCGAGACCGACCTGTCGGACTCCGGCGCCGCCCTGCTGGCGTTCGGCGTGCCGGTCGACGCCGTGCTGGCGCTGCACCGCGAGGTCGGTGCGGAGGTCGAGCGGATCGCGGCGGCCTACGGGCGGGCCTACGAGACCTACGTACGGAGCCCGTGGCTGGCGGCCGGATCGCCGGCCGGCGGCCGGCATCGCGTCGGCGAGGCAGCCACGGCCTGGCCCCCCATCGCGACGGCGGCGGTGACCGCGACGCTCGTACCAGCGTTGCGCCGCGCGCTCCAGCACGACCCGGTGCCGAGCGAGAGCCCGCCGCTGCGCTGAGCCGCCCGGATCACCTCGATCAGCCGACGACCTCGACGACGATCTCGACCTCGACCGGCGCATCCAACGGCAAGGCGGCGACACCGACGGCGCTCCGGGCGTGCCGGCCGCCCTCGCCGAAGACCGCCAGCAACAGCTCGCTGGCGCCGTTGACCACCTGCGGCTGGCCGGCGAAGCTCGGCGCGCTGGCGACGAAGCCGACGACCTTGACCACCCGGGCGACCAGCGAGAGGTCGCCGATCTCGGCCTTGACCGCTGCGAGGGCGTTGAGCGCGCACTGCCGCGCCATCGCGTACGCCGCCTCCGGCTCGACCTCCGCGCCCACCTTGCCGGCCTGCGGCAGCACGCCGTTGACCATGGGCAGCTGCCCGGAGGTGAACACCAGGGACCCGGAACGCACCGCCGGCACGTACGCCGCGAGCGGTTTGACCACCTCGGGAAGGCTCAGGCCGAGCTCTGCCAGCCGCTCCTCCGGGCTCACCGTCAGTCCTTGGGGCGCTTGAGGTAGGCGACCAGCTGGTCGGACCCGCCCGGGCCGGGGATCACCGTGACCAGCTCCCACCCGTCGACGCCCCAGTTGTCGAGGATCTGCTTGGTCGCGTGTGTCAGCAGCGGAACCGTGACGTACTCCCACTTCACCATGACGGTGAGCCTAGCCGGACGACCCCGTCGGCCGGCCCGGGTCTAGGCCGACTGGGCCTGGTCGCCCTGGCGGCGGCGGATCACCCGGCGGCGCTCGAGCTCGTTCATCCCGCCCCAGATGCCGTGTGGCTCACGGATCCGGATCGCGTACTCAGCACAGGTCTGGACCACTGGGCAGGCCGCACACAGCCGGCGCGCGACGCCCTCGCGCGCATCCTTTTCGGGCTTGCGCTCGAAATGGCTGGGGGCGAAGAAGTATGACGACAGCTCGCCCATGCACTGCGCCTCAGCACGCCAACCTTCGACGTCGACTGACTGGAACGCAGTCTCCAACGGGAACATCCGGCCCATCCGCACGACAACCCCCGACTCACTTGACAGCTTGTACGGGGATAGACGCACGAACCGCGGAAAAGGATGCAGGCCGCCTACGCTTCGTTACCTATTCGTTACGTTATTTGCCACACGGGGGACGTGATCCGTGAATGGCGCACCCGGTTCGCCCGGTCCCATGCCGACTCGTCAGCTCTCGCGCAACGCCGTGCCGGGAGCCTCGGACGGCGGCGGGGGCACCGACAGGTCCAGCTCATGCAGGTCGACGGGCGGCACCTCCGCAGCCGCAGGGACCACGGCGGGAGGGACGTCGAGGGCCTGCAGCGCGGCCTCGTCGAGTGCTGCCAGCTCCTCGTCGCTGGGCAGGCTGGTGGTCGGCACCGGGTCGGGCGTGCGGCCACCGACCGCGTGCTCGAAGAACCGCAGCAGCTCGACCGGGAACGGCATCACCAGCGTGCTGTTCTTCTCGGCCGCCACCTCGGTCACCGTCTGCAGCAGGCGCAGCTGCATGGCGGCGGGGTCGGCAGCCATCAGCCGGGCGGCCTGCGCCAGCTTGCGCGAGGCCTGGAACTCACCGTCGGCGGTGATGACCCGCGCCCGCCGCTCACGCTCGGCCTCGGCCTGCCGGGACATCGAGCGCTTCATCGACTCGGGCAGCGTGACGTCCTTGATCTCGACCCGCTCGATCCGGACGCCCCACGGGCCCTCGGTCGGCGCGTCCAGCTCGTCGCGCAGGATCGCGTTGATCCGCTCCCGCTCGCCGAGCAGCTCGTCGAGGTCGCTACGACCGATCACCGAGCGCAGCGAGGTCTGGGCCACCTGGGAGACCGCGTACATGTAGTTCTGCACGTTGACGGTCGCCTTGACCGGGTCGACCACCCGGAAGTAGACGACCGCGTCCACCCGTACCGAGATGTTGTCGTGGGTGATGCCCTCCTGGGCCGGGACCCCCATCGCGATGATCTGCATGTTGACCTTGACCACGCGGTCCAGGACCGGGTTGACCAGGTTGAGCCCGGGCCCCAGTGGCTCCCGGACCTTGCCCAGCCGGAACACCACGCCGCGCTCGTACTGCTGGATGACCCGCATCCCGCGCGCGACGTAGGTGACCAGGGAAAGCGCGACGAGGATCCCGATGATGCTCAGCAAGGCTTCCATGCCCCTAGTCAAGCACCGCCCGGGCCAGCGCACACGTGCGTCGGCAAGTAGCCTCGCAGAGGTGGTGACAGGAGACTTTGCCGGGGTGCGGCTGCACGTCGTGACCGGCAAGGGCGGGACGGGGAAGACCACGGTCGCCGCTGCCCTCGCGCTCGCCCTGGCCCGTGGGGGCCGCAACGTCCTGCTCACCGAGGTCGAGGGCCGTCAGGGCATCTCCCAGGTGTTCGACCTGCCGCCGCTGCCGTACGAGGAACGCCGGGTCGCCCGGGTCAGCGGCGGCGGCGCCGTCCACGCACTCGCGATCGACCCGGAGGCCGCGCTCATCGAGTACCTCGACATCTTCTACAACATGGGCCGGGCCGGCTCGGCCATGCGCAAGCTGGGGGCGATCGACTTCGCCACCACGATCGCCCCCGGGCTGCGCGACGTGCTGCTGACCGGCAAGGTCAAGGAGGCGGTGTCCCGGCGCAAGGACGGCCACCTGGTCTACGACGCCGTCGTCATGGACGCACCCCCGACCGGGCGGATCACCAAGTTCCTCAACGTGACCGAGGAGGTCCAGGGGCTGGCCAAGGTCGGGCCGATCCACCACCAGGCGCAGAGCGTGATGCGGCTGCTGCGCTCGGAGCAGACCGCCGTCCACCTGGTGACCCTGCTCGAGGAGATGCCGGTACAGGAGACGGTCGACGGCGTCGCCGAGCTCGAGGCCGCCGGGCTGCCGGTCGGCGGGATCGTGGTCAACCTGGTCCGCGAGCCGCTGCTCGGACCGGCCGACCTGGCCGCCGCGCTGGACGGGACCTTCGACACCGCCGAGCTCGCCGCGTCCCTCAAGAGCGCGGGGCTCGAGCTCAGCGCGGCCGATGTCGAGGCTCTCGTACGGGAGACGGCCGAGCACGCCCAGCGGATCGTCCTCGAGGACGCCCAGCGCGACGAGCTGGCCGGCGTCGAGCGGGCCATCAGGGGGATGTACGAGCTGCCGCAGGTCAACGACGATCTCGAGCTCGGCCACCTGCACCGCCTCGCCGACCTGCTCGCCGGGCAGGGGATGGCATGACGGAGGTCCCGTACGACCGGCGGCGCCGCCCCCGTCCCTTCCACGTCGACCGGCTGCTGACCGACTCGGAGATCATCGTCTGCTGCGGCTCCGGCGGGGTGGGCAAGACCACCACGGCGGCGGCGCTTGCCCTGCGCGCTGCGGAGCTGGGCCGCCGTACCGTCGTCCTCACCATCGACCCGGCGCGGCGGCTGGCCCAGTCGATGGGGCTGACCGAGCTGGACAACACACCACGCAAGGTCGCCGGCGTGGACGAGTCGGCAGGCGGCGAGCTGCACGCGATGATGCTCGACATGAAGCGGACCTTCGACGAGATCGTCCTGACCCATGCCGAGGGCGAGAAGGCCGAGCAGATCCTGGCCAACCCGTTCTACGTCGCGATGTCGTCGAGCTTCTCCGGCACCCAGGAGTACATGGCGATGGAGAAGCTGGGCCAGCTCAAGGCCACGAACACCTGGGACCTGATCATCGTCGACACTCCCCCGACCCGGTCGGCGCTGGACTTCCTGGACGCGCCACGAAGGATGGCGACGTTCCTCGACGGGCGTCTGCTGCGGGTGCTGGTCGCTCCCGCCAAGGCCGGCAGCCGGGCCTACGTCAAGGTGCTCGCCGCCGGGATGAGCGTCTTCACCGGCGTGCTCGCCAAGGTGATCGGCGCCCAGCTGCTGCGCGACCTCGGGACGTTCGTCGCCGCGCTCGAGACCATGTTCGGCGGCTTCCGCCAGCGGGCGGAGCGGACCTACACCCTGCTGCAGCAACCCGGCACGGCCTTCGTGGTCGTGGCTGCGCCGGAGCGGGACGCGTTGCGCGAGGCCGCCTACTTCGCCGAGCGGCTGGAGGCCGAAGCCATGCCGCTGTCCGGGCTGGTCCTCAACCGGGTGCACGGCACGCACGCGCCGACCCTGGGGGCAGCCCGCGCCCTCGCCGCGGCCGCGCTGCTGGAGGCCGGCGACAGCGCTGCCGACCGTACGGCGGCCGGGGTGCTGCGGCTGCACGCCGAGCGGATGACGCTGGCCGACCGGGAGCGCCGGCTGCGCGACGAGTTCATGGCCGCGCACCGCTCGGTGCCCATGGTCTCCGCCAGGGCGCTGGCCGGCGACGTGCACGACCTCGACGGGCTGCGTACGGTCGGGCACGACCTCGGCGCGCTGCGGTGAAGCTGGCCTTCGTCGGGTCCGACGCGCCCGCCGCCCAGGCGGCGCTGGCCGAGCTGACCGCGTTGCACGCAGCGGTCCAGCCGGCGGACGCCGACGTTGTGGTCGTCCTCGGCGGCGACGGCTCGCTCATCAGTGCCCTGCACGCCGTGCTCGACCTGCCCGATGACCGCAAGCCGCCCTCGGTCTACGGGATGAACCGTGGCACCACCGGCTTCCTGATGAACGACTACTCCCCCGACCGCCTGACCGAACGTCTCGCGCAGGCCGTGCCGAGCAGCCTGCGCCCGCTGTGCATGACGGCGGTCGACCTCGACGGGGGCGCGCTCCCCTCCGCGCTGGCCTGCAACGAGGTGGCCTTGCGCCGGGTCGGCGAGCAGTCGGCGCGGCTGCGGGTCAGCGTGAACGGCGAGGTGCGCCTCGAGGAGCTCCGCGGTGACGGAGCGATGGTCGCCACGCCGGCCGGCTCGACCGCGTACAACCTCTCGGCCCGGGGTCCGATCCTGCCGCTGGGGGCCGGGTTGCTCGCGCTCACCCCGATCTGCCCGATGACCCCGCGCCGGTGGGGTGGCGCCCTGCTGCCGCGCGACGCCGTGGTGCGCTTCGTGGTGCTCGAGCGGGACAAGCGGCCGGTCGTCGCCACGGCGGACCAGCGACGGCTCGTACGGGTCAGCGTGGTCGAGATCCGCGAGGCTGCCGAGCGTCCGATGACGGTGCTGTTCGACCCGGACCGCTCGCTGGACGAGCGCCTGGTTCGCGAGCAGTTCGCCCACTGACCCCCCGCGCGGCCAGTGGACGCCTACTTCTCGAGCACCGGCAGCCCCAGCCGTTGGCAGGTCGTGGGGTCACCGGGGAACACGGCCGCCTCGCCATGGACGGTGCAGGCCACCAGCGCCGGCACCGGCAGGTCCTGCGGGAGGGGGCCAGGCCCTTGTTGCGGCTGGGCCTGCGGCTTGCCGAGCTGGAGGATGCCCGCCCGCCACAGGGTCGTGCACGCCGCGATCGCGTCGGCGTCCTGCTGGTAGTTGGTGTCCGTACCCAGGTCCTGCGCGGCGGTGCCCTGCGCCGTGTAGCAGTGCACCACCGTGTGGTCGGTGGCCGGGGCGAACGCGATGTAGGCAGCCCCTGCCCCCATCGTCGCGACGGCCAGGGAGGCGGTGCCGACCGCGAAGGCCGTGCGGGACACGCGGCGGCGGACCGGCCCGGCGCTGATGAGCTCGGCGAGGGCCTGCCCCTGGCGCGCCCGTTGGCTGTAGGTCGTCGTCCGCGCAGGCGGCACTGCGAGATCGTCACGCATCGGAGCTCCCCGCTGACGTGTGTGGTGCCTGTCCCGACGGACCGTCCTCGACGACGGCCTCGCGGAGATGCTGGCGGGCCCGCGACAGTCGCGACTTCACGGTCCCGACCGGGACGCCGAGGGCAACCGCGGCTGCGGCATAGTCGAGCTCGGCCCAGACACACAGCGCGAGCACGTCCTGCTCCGCCCGGGTGAGCCCGGCGATCGCCGCCTGGACCCGGCGCATCTGCGCCTCGTCGTGCAGGCGCTCGATGGCCTCGGCCTCGGGGTCATCAGCACTCACCATGGACACCGGCAGGCGCTGGAGCATCGCGCGGTGCCGGCGCAGCGACCGCGCGCGGGTGCGAACGACGTTGTTCGCCACCGCGAGCAGCCACGGCAGGATCGAGTCCTCGTGCAGCCGGACGTCGGTCCGACGACGCCACGCCTCCAGGAACACGACGGAGCGGAGGTCCTCCGCCGCGCTCCAGGAGGCGGTCTTGCGGAAACAGTGGTTGTAGACGGCATCCGCGTGTCGCTGGAACAGCTCCGCGAACGCTGTGGGCTCCTCCCCTGTACGAGCCCACAGCGCCGCGTCGGTCAAGCTGCGGAGGTCGCCTTCCACAGGCTCTCTATGGCCGCTCACGCCACCGGGTTCCCATGTCACGGAACTTTTCTCCCACCTGCGTAGACAGCCGCACCAGGGTCGAGCAGGGTGGACTCATCGTCAGTACGGGGGAACGTGCCGGCGAGCCGCCCGCCCGCCGGGGCAGGGAGTCAACGATGAAGCTCACAGTAGCCAGGCTCGGCGTGGGCGTGGGTGTCCTGATCGCTGGCGAGGTCGCGCTCGCGCCCTCGGCCGCGGCCGAGGGCACCAACGGCACCCACTGCGTGCAGCAGGTCACCGGCCCGGGGGTCGCCGTCGCCCCAGCGCCGCACTGCTTCTCGACCTATCCGCAGGCCGTCGCCTACCTCACCGGAGGGCGGGTCCAGCTGCGCAGCACGCTGGCGGCCGAGCCCGACGGCAGCGGCACCAGCCCGGAGGACGTACAGATCGCCGCGGCGGAGGCCGCGAACAGCGTCTACGTGCTGAGCACGGAGTACCAGAACTCCGGCTACGGCGGCTCGACGTACACCTTCACGTGGAGCTCCGACTGCACCAGCCTCAACTACGCGTGGAGCTCGATGCCCTCCGGCTGGAACAACGACATCAGCTCGTCACACGCCGGCGCCACCTGCAATGCGATCCACTACGACAGCTCGGGGGCGACGCCCAACACGGCGCCGGCCGGCGCCTCGATCCAGTGCCCGGCCTTCACCTCGTGCAGCAGCCTGGGCACGATGAACGACAAGACGTCGTCGATGCGCTGGGTGCACCGCTGAGCCGCCGATCATGTCCTAGGCGGAGCGGCTGACCCCGGGGTAGACGTCGTGGGCCGCGACCTCAACGATCGAGCGGCGCTCGTGGTCGGCCCTGGCCGCCTCGAGCAGCCGGCGCCATGACGTGACGTTGGGCCGGCGACGCAGCAGCGCCCGGCGCTCGCGCTCGGTCATGCCACCCCAGACGCCGAACTCGGTCTTGTTGTCGAGCGAGTCGGCGAGGCACTCCGTACGGACCGGGCAGCCCTGGCAGACGGCCTTGGCGCGGTTCTGGGCGGCCCCCTGGACGAAGAGCTCGTCCGGGTCGCCGTTCTGGCAGGCTCCGGACGTCGTCCAGTCACGGCTCCAGGTTGCAACGGCTGCGATGGTCCGCATCGGCCCTGCCTCTCGGTCGAACTGCCCCGTAGGACCTTGTGGGTCCTCAGTGGATCGGGCCGAATGTCACTGTCCCGATCCTCATGCTCACCGTACGAAGTGGACACACCGGTCGACAGCCCCCATAGGGTCCATCTTTGGCATAGTCCGTACGGGCTACCAGGGTGGTTATCGGCAGTGCGCCACCTGCTCTGAACAGCGGTTCGCTACGGGACTCAGCCGGTCGCGGAACGTAGTCTTGGCTCACGACGGGGTGGAATCCGCCCCTTGGGGGGCGCACCACCT
Source organism: Frankiales bacterium (assembly GCA_033851695.1). Taxonomy (GTDB): domain Bacteria; phylum Actinomycetota; class Actinomycetes; order JAWWOL01; family JAWWOL01; genus JAWWOL01. Next base: position 3,814 of record JAWWOL010000504.1, on the reverse strand, counting down.
GTCCGCCAGACTCGAGGATCCCCTCATTCATGCCGAGGCCTGACACCGTGAAGTCCGCCACCGCGTCCCTGCGTCACCTGGGCTTCCTGCGCCCGCTGGTGCTGATGGTCGCCGTGTCGATGATCGCCGGGCTGGTGGTGGCGGCCATCGCGATGCCGGTCGTGGCGGGGCTCGGCCTGGTCGTCAAGACCGGCGCGACCGACTGGGCCAGCCTGCCGACCAGCCTCAAGCAGTCAGTCCTGCCGACCCCGAGCCGGATCCTCGCGTCGGACAACTCGCTGCTCGGCGAGTTCTACTACGAGAACCGGATCCCGGTGACGTTCGACCAGATCCCGACCGTCACCAAGCAGGCGCTGCTGGCGATCGAGGACGCGCGGTTCTACTACCACAACGGCGTGGACCTCCAGGGCAGCCTGCGGGCGCTGGTCTCCAACCTGCACGGAGACAGCCTCCAGGGCGGCTCGACGCTGACCCAGCAGTACGTCAAGAACATGCTGCTCTACGACGCCGCCGACGCCAGCCAGGCCAAGCAGGCCAACGAGACCACGATCCAGCGCAAGATCCGCGAGGCCCGCTACGCGCTGACCCTGGACAAGACCATGTCCAAGGACGACATCCTCACCGGCTACTTCAACATCGCCTACTTCGGTGAGGGGTCGTACGGGATCGGCGCCGCGGCGGAGCACTACTTCGGCGTGCCCGTCGGCCAGCTCACCCTCGACGAGTCGGCGCTGCTGGTCGGACTGGTCCAGAACCCGAGTGCCCACGACCCGCAGCGGCACCCGGCGAACGCCCGCAACCGGCGCGACACCGTGCTGGCCCGGATGCAGACGGTCGGCTTCATCACCGCCGACCAGCAGAAGGTGGCCGCGGCGCAGCCGCTGCGGCTGCACATCACCAAGCAGACCGACGGCTGCCAGGCCGGCAGGGCGCCGTACTTCTGCGACTGGGTCGTCAGCACGCTCGAGTCCGACCCGACGTTCGGGGCGACCAAGCAGGAGCGCACCGACAAGCTGCTCAAGGGCGGCCTGACGATCCACACGACACTGGACTGGAAGGCCGAACGGGCCGCTGAGAGCGCGCTGGCCAACAAGTTGCCGCCGCAGAAGGCCCGCAACCCGAGAGGCATCGCCGGTGCCGAGGTGATGGTCAAACCGGGGACCGGGGCAGTGCTGGCGATGACCGCCAACCAACCCTGGGGCTACGACGCCAAGAAGGGCCAGAACGTCAACCCGTACGCGACGGGGGCCAGCTCGGGCTTCCAGGGCGGCTCGACCTTCAAGCTCTTCACCATGGTCGCCGCACTGCAGGCCGGCATCTCCACGAGCCAGGTCTTCGTCTCACCGCAGGTCTACTACTCGCCCGTCTTCCCGGGCTACTCGCAGAAGAACGGCGGCGTCCACAACGCCGGGGACAGCGAGGCCGGCACCTTCAACATGACCCAGGCCGCGGCGTTCTCCGTCAACACCTACTTCGTCCAGCTCGAGGAGAAGGTCGGCGTACCAGCGGTGCAGTCTGCCGCCATCAACCTCGGCGTCAACCCGACGCAGTTCGACAAGACGCCGGTCTCGACGGACGAGGGCAGCTTCACCCTCGGCACCCGCGAGGTGTCGCCACTGGAGATGGCCGGCGCCTACGCGGCCATCGCCGCTCGTGGCAACTTCTGCAAGCCGTACGCCATCGCGGCGGTCACCGACGCCGACGGCAAAGCGCTCGCCGTCCCGGGGGCGCAGTGCCGCCAGGTGATGGACCGCTCCATCGCGGACCAGATCAGCTCGATGCTGACCCACGTCATCACCGACAACGGTGGGACCGGCCACAACAACGGCGACATCGGCCGACCGGCCGCCGGCAAGACCGGCACCACCAACTCGTACGGCGCCGCCTGGTTCGACGGGTTCACGCCCGACCTCGCCTCCGCGGTGTGGGTCGGCGACCCGGCCGGCCCCAACCACCTCGGCGGCCTGGTCAACCTGACGATCGACGGCACCCACTGGGCCCGCATGTTCGGCGGTGACCTGCCGACGATGATCTGGCACGACTCGATGACCGCGGCACTCAACGGGTCGCCCCCGGTTCCGTTCGCTGGCACCGGCGCCTCCGCATCCCCGACCGCCGGCAACACCACCTATGTGCTCGTGCCGCCCGTGGTGAACAAGTCCACCGCCGACGCGACGAACTATCTCAACAGCGTCGGTCTGGTCACCCAGGTGGCGACCACGGCAGTGCCCTCAAAGCTGCCTGCGGGACAGGTGGTCTCTGCCAACCCGGGACCCGGAGCCAAGGTGCCCTCGGGATCCACCGTGACGCTCACCCTCAGCGCCGGACCGGCGACGCCGACAGGCACCCCTTCGCCGACCGGGACCAAGGGCAAGCCGACCCTGCCGGTGACGACCGGCACCGCAGCAGCGACCACGACGGTCGTACCGCCCGCTCAGCCGACCACGACGGCGGCGCCCGGTCCGGGGGCCGGCGCGCCCACGCCGGGGACCTGAGTCCGGACACCCTGCCGGGATGACACGATGGACGCATGCGGACCAAGACTGCGCTTCCCGTAGCCCTCGGCCTGGGGGTGGCGGCCGGTGTCGGCGGCCTGGGCTACGCAGCGGTGGTCGAGCGCAACGCGTTCCGGTTGCGCCGTTTCGAGGTGCCGGTGCTCGATCCGGGCTCGGAACCGCTGCGGGTCCTGCACCTCAGTGACACCCACCTGACACCTGGGCGCAAGCGGCTGCGCGAGTGGATCGCCGGCCTGGCCGAGCTGCGCCCCGACCTGGTCATCAACACCGGGGACAACCTCGCCTCGGCGGACGCCGTGCCGGCCATGCTCGAGGCGCTCGAGCCGCTCCTCGCTCTCCCGGGCGCGTTCGTGATGGGGTCCAACGACTACTACGCGCCCAGGCCCAAGAACCCGGTGCGCTATCTGTTCCCCGACACCGGCAAGCGGTTCCACGGCACGCCGTTGCCCTGGCGTGACCTGGCCGACGCGATGAGCTCGGCCGGCTGGATCGACGCGGACAACGCCCAGGGCTTCCTGTCCGCAGGCGGCCGGCGGATCTTCATCCGGGGCGTCGACGACTCGCACATCGAGCGGGACCGCTACGAGGACGTCGCGGGTCCCGTACCCTCCGGGGCGTCCTTCGCCATCGGGTTGTCGCACTCGCCGGAGCCGCGGATCCTCGACGACTTCGTCTCGGACGGGTTCCGGCTGCTGCTGTGCGGCCACACGCACGGCGGCCAGCTGCGGGTCCCCGGCTACGGGGCACTCGTCTCCAACTGTGGGCTGGACCCCAAGCTGGCCCGCGGACTGCACCGCTGGGGGCTGGGCCTGGACCCGGCCTGGCTGCACGTCTCCGCCGGGCTGGGCACGTCGCCCTATGCCCCGGTGCGGTTCGCCTGCCCGCCCGAGGCCTCCCTGCTGACCCTCCTTCCGCGCGGCTGATCCCGTTCGTCTGGACCGGCCCGGTTCGGTAGAGTGGCCGAGCACGATCGGGGTGTAGCGCAGCTTGGCAGCGCGCTGCGTTCGGGACGCAGAGGTCGTGGGTTCAAATCCCGCCACCCCGACTGTACGAGGGCCGGTCTCCACTTGCGTGGACACCGGCCCTCAGCATTTCCGCAGGCGCCTTGGTGTTGCACCCCCGCGGAAGCGCGGACCCGAACTGGGACTCCAGCACCATTTCCGGTCCATCATTCCGCGGGGTTGCGCCAGCCTGGGGCCAAAGGGGGGGTCAGAGGCCGCGGGGCTCCTCGCTGCCGCCGGTGAAGCATCGGGCCATCAGCTCGCGTGACCAGGCCGGCTGCCGGACCGGCGTACGGG
>JAWWOL010000446.1:0-4215 GCA_033851695.1 Frankiales bacterium | reverse complement strand
CCGGTCGAGGCGTGGCCATGGTCCAGCCGCTGGACCGTCTCGACCATGAGCGTGCTGAACGTGGTGTAGCCGCCCAGGACGCCGGTGCCCAGTGCCGGGCGCAGGTAGTGCGACCTCGGCCAGTGCCTGGCGACCACCGCCACGAGCAGCCCGAGGGCGAAGGCGCCGCTCAGGTTGGCGACCAGGGTCGCGTACGAGAAGCCGTAGCTGCCCGCCGTCCGGAGGTGGACGCCGAGCTCGTACCGGGCCAGCGTGCCGAGCGCACCGCCGGCCGCGATGACCGCGAGGAGCAGCGGGTACGAGGCCGCCGCCGTGGCCTCGGCGCCGACGTCCGGGTCGAGCTCGGGGTCGACGGCGCTGCTCATGGCTGGGAGCCTACGGGTCGGCGCGGCGCGTCCAGCAGTCGAGTGTTGCCAGCACCGGGTGGTAACCGGCAGGCTAACCTTCGGTGACACGTCAGCAACCATCCTGTCCGGCGTCGCGTCGGAGGCCCCACCGGACCCCCGGCCGAGGCTTCGCGGACTGCGGCGGCTCCCCACAGCAAGCCGAGGTCATGTCCCGTGCGCCTTCGTCTGACTCCACAAGAGACCAGCTTCTACGACCTGTTCACCCAGTCGGCGGCCAACCTGGTCGTGGGGTGCGAGCTGATCGGCAAGCTGGTCGCCGCGCTGCCCGCTGAGCGAGCCGCCATCGGGGCTCAGATTCGCGACTGCGAGCACGCCGGCGACGACGTGACGCACCGGATCTACCGCCAGCTCAACTCCACGTTCGTGACGCCGTTCGACCGTGAGGACATCTACCGACTGGCCAGCCGGCTGGACGATGTCATGGACTTCGTCGAGGCCGCCGCCGACCTGATCGTCCTGTACGGGGTCGTCGACCTGCCGGACGGCGTCAGCGCCCAGTGCGACGTGCTGCAGCGGGCGGCGGCCATCGCCGCCGACGCGATGCCACGGCTGCGCCGGCTCAAGGACCTCGAGGAGTACTGGATCGAGGCCAACCGGCTCGAGAACGAGGCGGACCAGATCCACCGCAAGCTGGTCGCCCGGCTGTTCTCCGGGGAGTACGACGCCCTGACCGTGCTCAAGCTCAAGGAGCTGGTCGACGAGCTCGAGCAGGCCGCCGACGCCTTCGAGCACGTGGCGGACACCATCGAGACCATCGTGGTCAAGGAGTCCTGAGCAGTGCACGTGACCGGTCTGGTCGCTGTCGTGGTGATCGCGCTGCTGTTCGACTACACCAACGGGTTCCACGACTCGGCCAACGCGATCGCCAGCTCGATCTCGACCCGGGCGCTCTCGCCGCGGGTGGCCCTGGCAGTCGCGGCCACGTTCAACCTGGTCGGGGCGACGGTGTTCGCGCCCAAGGTGGCCAAGACCATCGGCGGCGGGATCATCGACCCAGGCAGGAGCTACCACCTGCTGGTGGTCCTGGCCGCGGCACTGCTCGGCGCCATCGCCTGGAACCTCATCACCTGGTATTTCGGGCTGCCCTCGTCGTCCACCCACTCGCTGATCGGTGGCCTGATCGGCGCCGGACTGGCCTCGTCGACCTCGGTGCAATGGCACGTCATCGTCCAGAAGGTCATCCTCCCGATGGTCGTGTCGCCGCTGGTGGGCTTTTTCGGGGGCGCCCTGGTGATCCTGGTCATCCTCTGGGCGTTCCGGAAGGCCAAGCCCAAGCCGGTCAACCAGATGTTCCGTCGGCTCCAGCCGATCGCCGCGGCCTTCATCTCACTCGCCCACGGCATGCAGGACGCCCAGAAGACGATGGGCGTGATCGCGCTCGCGCTGCTCGCCGGCCACCCGAACAAGGCGTTCGTGGTGCCGTTCTGGGTCAAGCTCTCGGCCGCCGCCGCGATCGCGCTGGGCACCTACTCCGGCGGCTGGCGGATCATCCGTACCCTCGGCCGGCGGATCATCAAGATGGACCCGCCGCGCGGCTTCGCGGTCGACGTGACCGCGGCGACGGTGCTGATGTTCGCCGCCCAGAACGCCTCCGCGCCGGTGTCGACCACCCACGTCATCTCCTCGACGGTGATGGGTGTCGGGTCGACCGACGGGCTGTCGGCAGTGCGCTGGGGCGTTGCCCGGTCGATCGTCGCCGCCTGGATCCTCACCATCCCGGCCGCCGGGCTGGTCGCCTCCCTGGTCTACCTGGCGATCAACCCGATCTTCGGCTGACCCGCAGCCCCCGTTTCGTGATCAGCAGAATGGTGGTGGACGGACTTGCGCACAGCGCAACTCCAGTCACCGTCATTTCGGGGTACGGGCCTCGGGTCGACCTCTCGCGACGAGCGGCTCAGGCTTCGTACTTGTAGCCGAGGCCCCGTACGGTCAGCAGGTGCTTGGGCGATGCCGGGTCGGGCTCGATCTTGGACCGCAGCCGCTTGACGTGCACGTCGAGGGTCTTGGTGTCACCGACGTAGTCACTGCCCCAGACCCGGTCGATCAGCTGTCCCCGCGTCAGCACCCGGCCGGCGTTGCGCAGCAGGAACTCCAACAGCTCGAACTCCTTCAGCGGCAGGGTGACCCCGGCGCCGTTGACGGTCACGACGTGCCGCTCGACATCCATCCGTACGGGCCCGGCCTCGACCGCGGCGGGAGCTGCCGGCTCCGCGTCCCCGCGGCGGCGGAGCACCGCGCGGATCCGGGCGACCAGCTCGCGGGAGGAGAACGGCTTGGTGACGTAGTCGTCAGCGCCGATCTCCAGCCCGACCACCTTGTCCACCTCGCCGTCCTTGGCGGTCAGCATGATGACCGGCACCTGCGACCTGGCCCGGATGGCGCGGCAGACCTCGGTGCCGGACAACCCGGGCAGCATCAGATCGAGCAGGACCAGGTCCGCGCCGGTGCGGTCGAACTCGGTGAGGGCCTCGGGGCCGGTGCCGGCGATGGACACTTCGAAGCCCTCACGACGGAGCAGGAAGGACAGGGCGTCGGAGAACGACTCCTCGTCCTCGACGACCAGGATGCGGGTCACGCAGAAGCCTCCAGGCTCGGGGTCAGCGCGGCGGGTGCCGCTGGCAGCCGTACGGTGAAGGTCGATCCGGCGCCCGGCGTGCTCCACACCGAGATGGTGCCGCCGTGGTTGGTCACGATGTGCTTGACGATCGCCAGCCCCAGGCCGGTGCCGCCGGTGGCCCGGGACCGGGCCGGGTCTACCCGGTAGAAGCGCTCGAAGATCCGGTCGACGTCGCCGGCGGGGATGCCGATCCCCTGGTCGGTCACGGACACCTCGACCGCGTCCTCCGTGGCCCGGATGGCCACGGCGACCCGGGTGTTCTCCGGGCTGTAGGCCACCGCGTTGTCGATCAGGTTGCCCATGGCGGTCACCAGCAGCGGCTCGTCGCCCATGACCTGGGCGTCGCTGTCGTCGAAGACAAGGCCGATGCGCTTGGTCTGGGCCGCGAGCCGGGCCCGGTCCACGGCCTCGCCGACGATCATGCGCATGGACACCGGGCGGACCTCGGGCAGCGGCTCGGCTCCCTGCAGCCGGGAGAGGTCGATCAGCTCCTGGACCAGCCGGCTGAGCCGGGCCGACTCGTGCTGGATCCGCCCGACGAAGCGGCTGACGGTGACCGGGTCGTCGGTCGACTCGGCGACCGCCTCGGCCAGCAGCGAGATCGCGCCGACAGGGGTCTTGAGCTCGTGGGAGATGTTCGCGACGAAGTCCCGGCGGACGGCGTCGATCCGCCGGCTCTCGGTCAGGTCGTCCACGATGAGCACGACGTCGCCGCCCCCGACGGGGACGATCCGGGCCCGTACGGCCAGCGGGCCGCGGGTCACCTCACCGCGGGCCAGGTCGAGCTCCGCCTCGCGGATGCGCCCGTCGCGGCGGGTCTTGCGGGCCTGGTCGCGCAGCTCGGCGTTGGTCAGCCGGTTGCCCTTGACCATCCCGGTGGAGGCGGCGGCACCGTTGGCGAACATGATCTCGTCGGCCTGGTTGAGGACGATCGTGGCCGTCGGGAGCTGGTCGAGGATGGCCAGCGCCAGGTTGGCTGCCGGTGTCGTGACCTCGGAGGGAGGCAGGACCGCGGCCTGCCGGCGGCTGTTGAGCCAGGCCCAGCCCTCCGGGGGCAAGTAGGCTATGAGAACGACAAGCACGGCCCCGATCAGGACCCCGACGATCCCTGCGAGCACGGCTGTCACGGGTCAAGAGTAGGCACGGTCGACGCGTCTGCCGCCACGACGCGGATGCTGAGCCCGTTGTTCA
>JAWWOL010000448.1:0-4716 GCA_033851695.1 Frankiales bacterium | reverse complement strand
CTCGATGCGGCGGGTCATCAGATAGGCGTACGGCGACTCGCCGTACGCGAGCTTGAACTCGCGGCTGAGGTGCCCGGCCGACATGTGCGCGCCGCGGGCGAGCGCCTCGACGTCCAGCGGCTGCGCGAACTCCCGGTCGATCCGGTCGCGTACACGGCGCAGCCGGGCGAGGTCCCGCAGGTGCTGCGCTGCTGGTGTACTGGTCACCTGGGAGATCGTGCCACGTAGCGCGGGAGGTGCCTAGCACCGCTGGCGTCCCACTCCACTCCGCCTCCACCTGGCCCGGTCTGCGCCGGTTACGTCCTCAACCCGCCCGGTAGGGGAAGCCGCGAAGATCGTTGATGGCGGCAAAGACCTCTGCCGGGATTCGGTCGACCGTCAAGTTCGTCGTGGAGCTCCCATTACTCATGTGGTTTCTCCCATTCATCGTGTGCGGCCGGACAGGAAAGCCGCCAACCGGTCGAGCGAGCCGTCCCAGTCGGCGGTGCTTGGCGATGCCCTGCCGGGTCATCGACAACCGACCGCGACATCATCAGTTACCACAGGCCGGAGGTCACGGCGGCAACCGGAGTCAGGGTCGCGACCAGCCGGTGCTCGGCGACCATCGCCTGGTAGAACTCGTCCGGGTCCGGATGTGAGGATTGCGCGATCTGCTCATAGACGGCCAGCAGATCGCGGCCGGCCTGGTCCCCCGGCTCCACGGTGACCGGGCCCAAGGTCGCCGTGCAGGTCACTGCCGCGTACGCCCAGAACGTGTCGCCCAGCACGTGGAGAACGACCGCCGGATGCCTGCGCATGTTGGTCGTCTTGGCCCGACTCGTGGTGACGCTGATCCGCGCCTGGTCACCGTCGAAGGCGTACAGGATGTTGGAGGTCTGGGGCGAGCCGTCGTGACGGGTCGTCGCCAGCACGGCTTGGTGCCGCTGCCGCAACCACTGTGCGAGCTCGGGATCGAGGGCACTGGGGCCCGCAGGTGCGTTCACGCCCCGAACGCTAGCGCGCCGGGCAGCCCGACCACGCGGAGCCGTCATCACATCGACCCACGGTGTACATCGATGTGATGGCCTGTCGCGTCGACAAGACCATCCGGCTGCACGACGGCAGCCGCGATCCCGTTCCCTAGCGTGGAATTACCACGACGCAGAGGACGGGTGAGCACGATGATCGAAGCGCACAACTTGACCAAGGTCTACGGGGACAAGACGGCCGTCGACGACCTGAGCTTCACCGTACGACCCGGCATCGTCACCGGATTCCTTGGACCCAACGGCGCCGGCAAATCCACGACCATGCGGATGATCGTCGGGCTAGACAGCCCCACGTCCGGCAGTGTCACGGTCAATGGCCGCCGGTACGCCGACCATCCTGCGCCGCTGCACGAGGTGGGCGTCCTGCTCGAGGCCCGCGCCATCCATACCGGACGCTCCGCGGAGAACCACCTCCGGGCGATGGCCGCGACGACGGGCATCGGCCGGCGCCGGGTCGAGGAGGTCATCGACCTGGTCGGCCTCCGCGAGGTGGCGAGCAAGCGGGCCGGCGCCTTCTCCCTCGGCATGGGCCAGCGCCTCGGCATCGCCTCAGCGCTGTTGGGCGACCCGGACACGATCATGCTCGACGAACCGGTGAACGGCCTGGACCCCGAGGGCATCCTCTGGATCCGCAACCTGCTCAAGGGCCTGGCCGCGGAGGGTCGTACGGTCTTCGTCTCCTCGCACCTGATGTCGGAGATGGCCGTGACAGCCGAACATCTCATCGTCGTCGGCCGAGGTCGGCTGATCCGCGACATGTCCGTCGCCGACTTCATCGACAGTGCCTCGACCAAGTCGGTGCACGTCCGTACCCCCCAGGCCGCGCAGCTGCGATCGCTGCTGCTCCGCGACGGGGTCAGCGTCTCCAGCTCCGACCACAACGAGCTGGACATCACCGGCCTCAGCTCCGACACGATCGGCGAGCAGGCGGCCGACGCCGGCATCGTCCTGTACGAGCTGTCGCCGGTCCAGGCGTCGCTGGAGCAGGCCTTCATGGAGCTCACCAAGGACTCGGTGGAGTTCCGGGCCGCCGACACCCAGTCACTCACCACCGACCACCAGGAGCTGGCAGCATGAGTACCGCAACGATGAATGTCGTCGAGAGGCCTTCGGAAGTCGCCCTCCCGGAGCGCAATGACGTCTCGTTCCCGCGTGTCGTCAAGTCCGAATGGATCAAGTTCGCCACCTTGCGCTCCAGCTGGTTCACCCTGCTCGGCGCGGTGGCGGCCGTGGTCGTCATCGCACTGGTCATCGGCGGGAACATCGGCTCGAAGTGGAGCACGCTGGCGCCGGACGATGTGGCGCCCTCCGGCGTGCTGCGGGGATATTTCCTCGGCCAGCTGCTGATCGGCGTCCTCGGGGTGCTGTTCGTCTCGGCCGAGTACAGCACCGGCATGATCCGGTCCACCTTGGCGGCCGTGCCACGCCGTATCCCCGTCGTGCTGGCCAAGGCGCTGGTCTTCGGTGGCGTCGCGCTGGTGGCCATGGTGGCCGCGTCCGCGACCGGCTTCCTCGGCGCGCAGGGCCTGCTTTCCCAGTATGGCCACGGTGTTTCCCTCGGCGACCCCGGAGTCCTTCGGGTCGTCGTGGGCACCGGTGCCTACCTTGCCATGATCGGCCTGATCGGTTCTGCGCTCGGCTGGATCGTGCGCAGCACGGCTGGTGGCATCGCCGGGCTGGTCGGCATCCTGATCGTCGTGCCGGTGGTCCTCGGGGTGATGCCCGGCACCTGGGGCAAGAATGTCGTCGAGTACCTGCCGGCCGGTGCAGGCAGCGCCTTCACCAGCAGCCTGCACACGACGTACATGCTCAGCCCGGGGGCCGGCTTCGCCGTCCTTCTCGCGTGGGTCCTGGGTGGGCTGCTGGCGGCAGCCGTGCTGGTCAAGCGGCGGGACGCTTGACCGCAGGTGAAGCTGGACGGGCCGTTGGCGAGGACGATGGGACCATGAGTTCCCTCGTCGCGCCGGCGGCCCGCGTCTTGCGGTTGGTGCGCTCCCACCGAGCGCATCCTCTCCTCGGTGATGCCGCCGTGCTGGCAGTGGTCCTGCTGCTGGGGCTGGTGCCCGACCTGGTCAGGCAGGGCACCGCGCACAGCAGCTATGCCTGGGCCTTCGACCTGGGGCTGGCCCTTCCGCTCCTGGGTCGCCGCTACTACACCCCGTTCGCCATCTTCCTGGTTCAGTCGGCGGTCGCGTTTACGCAGTGGAGCACGAACACCCGGGCAGGTGCCGACTTCGCCTTGCTGGTCTCCCTGTACGCGATCGGCGCGCACTCCTCCCGACGGTCAACTGTTGTCTACGCCGCTGTCATCGCCCAGGTGGGCGTGATCCTGGCTGCGTTCGCCTGGGCACCGCCCACTCATCTCATCGACTCGATGGTGCTGCTCACCGGAACGGTGGCCGGGGCCTGGGTGCTCGGCATCTATGTCCGGACCCGGCGCGCCTACATCAGCAGCGTCGTCGAGCGGGCGCGGATCGCCGAGCAGGAGCGGGACCAGCGGGCGCTGATCGCCGTCACCGCCGAGCGGGCCAGGATCTCCCGGGAGATGCACGACATCGTGGCGCACAGCCTCGCCGTGATGATCGCCCTCAGCGATGGCGCGGCGGCGGCTGTTGCGCGCGCGCCCGGCGAGGCTCAGCAGGCCATGGAGCAGTCCTCGGCTCTGGGCCGGCAGTCACTGCAGGAGATACGCCGCGTACTAGGCGATCTGCGCGATGGTGAAGAGCTGGATCGTGTTCCCCAGCCCGGGATTGCGGCCGTCGAGGACCTGGTCCGCCAGGTGCGCGCCGCCGGACTGCCGGTCGACCTGGTCGTGGTCGGGCAGCCGCGGCCGCTCGTGCCGAGCGCCGAGCTCGCGGTCTACCGGCTGATCCAGGAAAGCCTGACCAACGTGCTCAAGCATGCACGGCAGCCCACGCGCGCCACCGTGACCATCCGCTACCTCGACACCGGGCTGCGGATCGAGATCGACAACGACGACCTGCCTGAGGCGTACGAGATGTCGTCCGCTGAGCCGACCGGCCACGGCATCACCGGCATGCGCGAGCGGGCCGCGGTCTTCAACGGCAGCGTCGAGGCCGCGCGTCGGCCGGACGGTGGCTGGCGGGTCGTCGGGCAGCTGCAGCTCGCCGGTGCAGAGGTGGCACCGTGACCATCCGCATTCTTCTGGTGGACGACCAGCCGTTGCTGCGTCAGGGTTTCCGACTTGTCCTGTCGGCGCAGGACGACATGGAGGTCGTCGGCGAAGCCGGGGACGGTGAGCAGGCCGTCGCCCACACCCGCGCCCTGCGGCCGGACATCGTGCTGATGGACGTACGGATGCCGGGCACGGACGGCATCGCTGCCACCCGGCGCATCGTCGCGGAGTCACCTGAGGCGAAGGTGATCATCCTGACGACTTACGGCATCGACGAGTATGCGTTCTCCGGGTTGAACGCAGGTGCGAGTGGGTTCCTGCTCAAGGACGTGCAGCCCGCGGATCTCCTGGCAGGCATCCGCGCGGTGGCCAGCGGGGATGCGGTCATCGCTCCTAGCGTTACCCGGCTGCTGTTGGACACCTTTGCGCACCAGCTCGCCGTCCCGGCTGGTCCGGGCGATGCCCCTGATGCCCTGGACGCATTGACCGAGCGCGAACGAGAGGTGTTCCTGCTCATCGCCTCGGGTTTGAGCAATGCCGAGATCGCCGGCC
>JAWWOL010000383.1:0-2631 GCA_033851695.1 Frankiales bacterium | reverse complement strand
GCGCGGTAGAGCAACTTCACCGGGGGCGGCAGCCGTGCCAGCACCTCGCGGCGGGTGGATGCCGGCGCCTCGTCGAGCAGCCACAGCAGGAACTCGGCTGCACCGCTCGCCCCCTGCGCATTGCGGATGTGCGCGGTGAACGCGCCCCAGCCCTTGCTGCCGAGGTAGCTCTCGACCAGCGGCAGCGCTGCGGTCAGGTGCTGGCCGGCTCGCGTACGAGCTCAACGGCCGGTTGCGGGCTCTCGCCACGAGTGTTGCTGGTACGTAAGGCAATCAGCCCTGCGGCGATGACGAAGAAGCTCGCCGTCAGCAGGGCGCGGTGGAAGCCGGCTGCCAGGGCGTGAGGCGCCGTGACCTGGTGCGCCAGCGCGGAATTGGTCCTCGCCGTGGCGATGGCCGAGAAGATGGCCAGGCCCAGGGCGCCGCCCACCTGCTGGGAGGCGTTCAACAGGGCGGCGGCCAGACCGGCCTGCTCCTCGGGCACGCCGGCGTTGGCTGCCGTGGTGATGGCGACGAAGACGGCCCCGAGCCCGAACGACACGATCATCAGGCCGGGCAGCAGGTCCTTGAGGTAGGTCCCGTCGACCGGGACCCGGGACAGGATCGCCAGCCCGCTGGCGGCGATGACAGCGCCGACGACGGCGACCGGTCGCGTACCCACGACGGACAGCAGCTTGGCCGAGATGCCCGCGGCGATACCCACGCCGAGGCACAGCGGCAGGTAGGCGCCGCCAGTCTGCAGCGGCGAGAACCCGAGCACGGTCTGCATGTACAGCGTGAGGAAGAAGAACATCGCGAGCAGGCCGGCCAGCGCGGTCAGCTGCGTCACGTTGGCTGCCGCCAGGCCGGGTATCCGGAAGACGGACAACGGGACGAGGGGGCTCTTGGCCCGTGCTTCGTTGGCCAGGAACAGCACCAACAGTGCCAACGCACCGGCGAGGCCGCCGATCGTACGGCCGGAGTCCCAGCCGGCGTCGGGGGCCTTCACCAGCGTGTAGACCAGCAGCAGCATGCCGCCGGTGACCAGGAAGCTGCCGGCCAGGTCGAAGCTGCGCGACCGGGATCGGCCACCTTCGCCGGGGATCATCAAGAAGATGGCGCCGAGCACCAGGACACAGATCGGCGGGTTGACGAACAACACCCATCGCCAGCCCGGGCCCTCGGCGAGGACACCGCCGAGGAACACGCCGACGGCGGAGGCCAGCCCGGCGACACCGCCCCACACCCCGAGCGCCTTGTGCCGGTCCGGTCCCTCGCGGAACATCGTGGTCAGCAGCGAGAGCGCGGCGGGCAGCATCATCGCCGCGCCGAGCCCCTGGGTGAGCCGCGCGCCGACGAGAACGCCTGCTGTGCCGGCAAACCCACCCACCAGCGAGGAGATCCCGAACAGCGTCGTCCCCGTGACCAGGACCCGCCGCCGGCCGAGCAGGTCACCGGCGCGGCCGCCGAGGAGCATGAAACCGCCGTACGTCAGCAGGTAGCCACTGAGCACCCACTGCAGCCCCTGGACGGAGAAGTTCAGGTCGGCGCGGATCTTGGGCAGCGCGACGTTGACGATCGAGGCGTCGATGAAGTCGAGGAACCCGATGGCGCAGAGCAGGGCCAGCGTCAGCTTGCCCCGCCGGGTGGCGAGGAACGAGTGAGCGCGGTAGTCGTTCTCGAGGTCGTCCATGATGGTGTTGGCCACGGTGCTCTCCTTGAATTGCTCCGGTCTCTCACCACTCGACGGATCCCGCGCCGGCGGTGTGACCGAACCTCAACAACCGCAGGCAATCTCGGCCCATCGGTCACACCGGCGGCTGGTCCTACGTCATGTTTGTGGAGGCCGGTGTACGCCGGCCCGATCGGTGGAGGTGACGTCGTGGACGAGGCGACCTGGCAGACGGAGCAGTTCGAGCGCCATCGCGCCCAGCTGCAGGCGGTGGCGTACCGGATGCTGGGCTCGGTCACGGAGGCCGAGGACGCGGTGCAGGAGGCATGGCTGCGGCTGAGCCGGTCACACGACGACGACATCCTCAACGTCGGTGGCTGGCTGACGACGGTGGTCGGCCGGGTCTGCATCGACATGCTGCGCGCACGGCAGTCCCGGCGCGTGGACTACGTGGGGACGTGGCTGCCCGAACCGATCGTGAGTGTGGACGACCGAGTCGACCCGGAGCAGCAGGCGCTGCTCGCCGACTCGGTCGGGCTGGCGATGCTGGTCGTGCTGGAGCTGCTCAGCCCGGCCGAGCGGCTGGCCTTCGTCCTGCACGACATGTTCGAGGTGCCCTTCGAGGAGATCGCACCGATGGTCGACCGCACACCGGCCGCGACCCGCCAGCTGGCCAGCCGGGCCCGGCGGCGGGTTCGTGGCGAGCTGGTCCAGGCCGAGCCCGACCTCGCGCGGCAGCGCACGGTGGTGGCCGCCTTCCTCGAAGCCTCGAGGAAGGGCGACTTCGAGGGGCTGGTCAACGTCCTCGACCCCGACGCGGTCTTCCGCATCGACACCGGGTCCCGTACGGGCCTGGCGCCGGCGCTGCTCGCCGGAGCCCAGGACGTGGCCCGCTACGTGGCGGTGCAGGGCCCGCTGTTCGCGCCGAGCTGCCGCCCTGCGCTGGTCAACGGAGCCGCCGGCATCGTCGTACGCCGCGG
>JAWWOL010000352.1:0-3146 GCA_033851695.1 Frankiales bacterium | reverse complement strand
AGCCCTCGACCAGCACGTCCCCGGAGCCGCTGTCAGCCGTGATGCTCCGGGCGGAGGTGTCGTCCGGCGTCAGCAGGATGTCTCGCGTGCCGCCGCCGGAGGTCGAGCCCGACACCTTGTAGGCGACCGACGTCGGCACGCGGATGGTCACGTCCCCCGCCGAGCTGCTGGCCAGCACCCGGGTCGGCGGGACGGAGAACGCGAGTCGGACATCGCCTGCGCTGCTCGACGCGGACACCTCGGTGCTCTGCACATTGGTCGCGGACACGTCACCGCCGCTGGTGCGTGCGGTGATCTGGAAGCCGGCCGGCACCGCGATCGTCATGTCCTCGCTGCAGATGAGGATGCCGCCGATGCACTGCCGCCCGGTGACGGTGACCCCGGCAGTCGTGCTGGCCGTCGACAGCCTGGGCTTGGACAGGGTGTAGACGCCCTCGGCCAGCACGTGCACGTTGCCGTCCGGGCTCGGCACCAGGTGGACATCGCCGTCGCCGGTGTCGACGTTCAGGACGTGGGCGGTGGGGACGAGGTCGACCGACTGCGTGTAGTGCGTCAGGCCGACGGCGTTGACGATGCCGAGGGCGCCGTAGCCGATGAACGCCAGCGAAAGCGGCACGCCGAAGGTCAGCAACGCCCGCCGGCCAGGGGTGAGCGGTGCCGTCACGTCAGCCCCCCAGATACTGCAGGACGGCGAGTACGCGACGGTGGTCGGTGTCAGCCGGCATCAGGTCGAGCTTGCCGAAGATGCTGCTGACGTGCTTCTCGACCGCGCCCTCGGACACCACCATGGCGGCAGCGATTCCGGCGTTCGACCGGCCCTCGGCCATGTAGCCGAGCACCTCACGCTCCCGTACGGTCAGCCGTTCCAGCGGGCCGTTCTGGCGACTGCGGGTCAGCAGCTGGGAGACGACCTCAGGGTCGAGAGCGGCACCACCGGCGGCGACCCGCTTGAGCGCCACGAGGAACTCCTCCACGTCGGCGACCCGGTCCTTGAGCAGGTAGCCCACCCCGCGGGTCGACCCGGCCAGCAGCTCTGAGGCGTAGCGTTCCTCGACGTACTGGGAGAGTACGAGAACCCCGACGCCGGGCCAGGTCGAGCGGATCACCAGCGCGGCCCGGACACCTTCGTCGGTGTGCGTCGGGGGCATCCGCACATCGACGACACACACGTCCGGCTGGTGCTCGGCGACAGCCCGCAGCAGCAGCTCGGCGTCCTCGACCGCCGCCACGACCTCGAAGTCGGCCTCGACCAGCAACCGGGTCAGCCCGGCGCGGAGCAGCACGCTGTCCTCGGCAATGACGACACGAAGCGCGGTCACGGAGCTCTCCAGGGAAGGTCGGCGCACAGGACGGTCGGTCCACCAGGCGGGCTGTCGACGGTGAGCCGGCCGTCGACTCCGGCGACCCTGTCGGCGAGTCCGGTGATGCCGGAGCCCTGCCGCGGATCGGCGCCGCCCACCCCGTCATCGGTGACTGTCACCCGTACGACATCGCCGAGTTTCCTTACGGAGACGGCAATCCGGCTGGCCTCGGCGTGCTTGGCGACGTTGGTCAGGGCCTCGGCGACAACGAAGTAGGCGATCGCCTCGAGCGTGGGTGGTGGCCGCTCCGGCAGTTCCACCGTGACCTGGGTCGGCACCGGCGAACGGGCAGCCAAGGCGGACAGGGCGGCGTCGAGACCGCGGTCGGTGAGCACCGGAGGGTGCAGCCCGCGGGTCAGGTCGCGCAGCTCGGTGATCGCCTGCTTGGCCTCACCGTGTGCCTCGTCGATCAGGTCCCGTACGGCCTGCTGCTCCGGATCCCCTGTGCTGTCAGGCATTCTCGCCTTGGCCCGGCCAAGAGCCATGGCCAGAGCGACCAGCCGCTGCTGCGCACCGTCGTGCAGGTCACGCTCGATCCGTTTGCGCTCGTCCTCGGCGGAGTCGACGACCCGGCGCCGGGTGGTCTCGAGCTCGCCGACACGTTCCCGCAGCTCGTCGGTGACACTGCGACCGAGCAACGACCGGGCGATCGCTGCCTCGATCACCGCGAAGCCGCGTACGGCCTGCGCCGGGACCAGGACCAGCAGCACCAGACCCGCGACGAAGACCAACCACGCGGTGTGCTGGTCGGTCGCCACGAAGAACCAGAAGTTGGCCCGGTGGCTCGGATACCAGTGCAGCGCCACAGGCGTCGCCATCAGGGCGAGCGGCCCGCTCCAGAAACCCAGCGTCAGCGCAAAGGTGAGGATGGACAGCGGCAGCTGCACCCAGCAGTAGGCGACCAGCCGCCAGAGCCCCCCGCAGCCCACCAGCCCGCGGAAGTAGCGCAGCAGGTGGCCGTCCCACGCCGGCATGGCCGGCGGCAGGATCCGCACCCCGAGGGTCGCCCGGAAGCGGGCCCGCTCGATGGCCCCGATGATGCGCACACACCCGGCCAGCAGGATGAGCGCGATCACGCCCGGAAAGACCAGCGGCATCAGCGGCCACCACAAGGCGATGCAGAGCACGCCTACCACGAACGACGGGATCGCCACGAACAGCCCGCTGAGCAGGTGGATCGTGGCCAGCCAGGTGTACGGCGAGACCAACGCGCGGAGCGGGTTGGCGGGGATCGGGTCGGGGTCGCCGGCCCGTACATCGTCGAGCGGCTGGACCGCCAACGTCGCGCCTCCTCCCCATCCGTCGTGCCTGCGTCGCCCAACCGTAGAGATCTCAGCGCCGGAAGCCCATGCCGCAAGCCCCCCGGACGGGGATGGGGCTAGCCCCCCTACGACTCGGGTGGTCGCTCCAATGTGCCGGACCCCGGACTTCGGAACGCTTGCGGAGGTCGCCGACGGGGCGGTCACCCCCAGTGCCGAAGGGCGGAACCACCATGAACGACGAGACGTACGACGTGCTCCACCACGAGGGGGCCGGCTGGCGTGCCGTCCCCACCGCGCCACCGGCTCGGCCGCCGTCGGACGCCACGAGGCCGATGACCGTGCGGGTGGCCCGGTGGAGCGCTACCCACCCGTGGCGGGCCATCGGCGCCTGGGTGCTGTTCGTGACCCTCTGCGTGGTGGGCGGCGGCGCCGTCGGGACCAAGGCCCTCACCCAGGACAGCAGCCCGCGCACCCAGTCAGGGCAGGCGGACCGGATCGAGACGAGCGGCAACTTCGCCCACCC
>JAWWOL010000337.1:0-3811 GCA_033851695.1 Frankiales bacterium | reverse complement strand
TCAGCCGCCCAGGTAAGACATCTCGACCCGATGCAGGTCGTGCGTCCCGGCGCTGCGCAGCTCGGAGTAGCGGTCGGCCCGGGCGTGCCACACACCGGCCAGGAACTCCCGTACGGCGGCGTCATCGTGTCCGTCGCGGAGCAGCGCGCGCACGTCGTGGCCGGCCCCTGCGAACAGGCAGGTGTAGAGCTCACCGATGGCGGTCAGCCGGGCGCGCGAGCAGCTGCCGCAGAACGGCTCGGTGACCGAGGTGACGAAGCCGACCTCGCCTGCCCCGTCGGCGAACCGGTAACGCCGGGCCACCTCTCCCGGGTAGTGGGGATCGACCGGCACGATCGGCCAGCGCCCGTTGATGGCGTCCCTGATCTCGCGCGCCGGGACGACCTGGTCCAGCAGCCAGCCGTTGGTGTTGCCGACGTCCATGTACTCGATGAAGCGCATGACGTGACCGTGGGTGCGGGCGTAGTCCACCAGGTCGAGAACTCCACCGTCATTGACCCCGCGCTGGACGACGGCGTTGAGCTTGATCGCGGTGAAGCCGGCGTCCTGGGCTGCGGCGACCCCGTCGAGGACCTGGCTCAGCGGAACCGCCGTGTCGGCCATGGCGGTGAACACCGCCGGGTCGACCGAATCGAGGCTGACCGTGATCCGGTGCAGGCCAGCCCTGCGCAGCGCCTGGGCGTGCGTGGGCAGCAGGGCGCCGTTGGTGGTCATCGCCAGGTCCTCGACCCCGTCGATCGCGGCGATGGCGGCCACGAGCTGGTCCAGGTCGCGGCGCAGCAGCGGCTCACCGCCGGTGAGCCTGACCTTGCGCACGCCGAGGTCGGTCATCAGCCGGACGACGCGGGTGATCTCCTCGAACGACAGCAGCTGCTCGCGCGGCACGAACGCGAACCCGGGCCCGAAAACCTCGCGTGGCATGCAGTAGTGGCAGCGGAAGTTGCACCGGTCGGTGACGGACACCCGCAGGTCGTGCAGCGGCCGGTCGAGACGGTCGCGCGCGGGTGCGGTCATGGCCCTACGGTACGGGGCGCAGGCCCGGAACGCTCTCCACTGGCAACGACCAGACCCAGCAGTCCTGTACGCGGGCGCCTGGTCGGCCGAGCAGAGCAGTGACGGCGTCGGCGAGCTGCTGTTGGCGTGGCCCTGGTCCGATGAGCACCCGGCTCACGGACCAGGAGCGCAGGTCGTGGGCTGCCTGCTCTCGGTCCCGACGAGTGATGGGCCTCGGCGCGGCGGTGCCCGTCCCCACTCCGGCCAGCAGGCGGGCGGTCCGGGTGTTGCTCTCGCCCAGGTAGGCGCGCCCCGAGCATCGGCGCCCAGGGCAGTCCGGTCCGATGAAGAATCCGCCGGGCATCGACCAGCGCAACCCGTCGTCGGCCTGCCAGTCCATGGCGGTGGTGTCGGTCGGGGTGGGGAACGGCAGCACCAGGACCGTGCTTCCTGTCGGGAGGTAGCGCTGGGAGTGCCCGCTGGCGATCAGATCGGGCGGAACGGGCCGCGCCGCCGCCTGCAACGGCGCCGGGAGCAGCGACAGGAAGACACCGCAGCACGGCAACCAAACCACGGCGTGACGGAACCGTCGCGCTAGTGTCCGGTTGGCACTGAGAGCGGCGTCGACTCCCATCGCGAGCACGAAGCCGGCGAAGCCGGCGACGAGAAGCCCGAACCGGTTGGGCAGCAGCCCATCGACCAGCGGCATCCGCTGCAAGTAGGACCAGGGCAGGCGCACGCCGGTCGTTCGGCCGGCAACGATCAACGTCCCCCCGAGGCTGAAAACCGCGAGCACCAGGCCAGTGAGCGCGGCGACGCGGACCCGCAGGTCCCGCCTACAGGCGGCGACCACGATCGCGAGCAACGAGAGCAGCGGCCAACCGAGGTAGGCGTTGAGTTCAGGGTGCGTACGGCGAGATGCAGCGGGGCTATGGAGGGTCATCAGCGCGTCCGGCGTGACGAAGGACGTGGGGTCGGACTTGAAGACGTCGAAGGCGAACGGCGAACCGTACTGGTGGCGTGGCCCGAGGAACTGAAACGCCAGGGGCAGGAAGGCGAGCACGCCGAAAACCGCCGCAGCAAGGCCCAAGCCGCGCAGACTTGGGGCCAGCCGCGCTGCGCACAGTCGTGGCCGGCTCGCCGCCAGGACCGCGACCACTACCGCGCCGGCGATGACCGTGCAGGCCAGCAGCTCCTCACCTGTGAGCAGCTGCGCCGCCGCGAGCGCCCCGAGCCGAAGTGATGCGGCCGGCCGGAACGCTTGCGTGACGACGTCGAGCAGGGCCGCGAGGAGCAGCGGTACGAGGACGGCGACGACGAGATGCAGGTGGCCGATCGCCTGGTGAGTCATCGCCGGGCTGAAGCCGTAGACCAGGCCGGCGAGGAAGGCGGCCGCACGTCCCCGGGTGAAGCGGCGGGCCACGGCGCAGCAGGACCAGGCGGACCCGGCCAGCCCCACTACCAGCAGTACGTTGAAGGAGAACGTTCCACCGAGGGTCAGCGTGATCGGTGCCATCAGCATGGAGGGCAGCAGCAGCCCGGTGTTCCACATCATGTTGACGCCGTCGGGGGCATTCAGCGCGGTCAGCAGCAGGGGGTTGTGGCCGTGAAGCAGTGCGGTCGGCTGCGCGCGCAGGAAGTAGCTGATCAGTGCATGGTCACCGGGATTGCCTGCTGTGACCCGATGTGCCGGGTCGGCGAGCAGGTGCCGGCAGAAGACCGCAGCCAGGACGAGGTAGGCCACTGGTTCCCCCCAGCCGGTCCCGGCGGCGACCCGCCCAGCCTTGTACGACGGGCCGCTGACGGCGGCACCGGGCTGGCCTGCCTCCCGTCCCACCAAACCGAACACGGACAGGCGAACCAGCCCCCTCCTGGTGACGAATGCGCTGCGGTGGTCCGTTACTCGCGGGTGGTGACGTGCGCCAGTGAGCTCACATCGGCGTGACAGGGCAACCATAGACAGAACCGCGGACGACGGGGGGTTGCACTCCTCGTGCCCCTAGCCGAGCTGCACCGACCCGTCGCGACTCATCCCTTTGGGTACGGCGCCTTGCCGCCGCAGGCTGGGAGAGTCGCCGCTCGGCTCAGAAGGCGTCCACCGCCGCCGCGTACCATTTTCTGCGCGGCAACGATCCGGGTCGCGTACGGCTGGACGACGGAAGCAGTGGCATGACGGTCTACGACGAGCTCGAGCTGGACGCCGAGCTGGCAGCGCTGGGGCACGGTCCGCGGATCGACCCGGCCAGGCTCGCGGACGCCTTGGCGGTGTTCGCCGAGCTGGAGCAGATGCCGGTGGACCACCCGGACGCGGTGGTGGTGCGCCGGGCCACCGCCCGGATGTACAAGGAGCACAAGAAGCGCAACCGCAAGAGCGCCCGCGAGATCGTCAAGGCCAACGACGACGCGGTCACCGCGGCGACGGCCACCGCGGCGCCCGGCCGGATCGATGACGAGACTCAGGGCCTGGCGCTGTCCACGGCGACCCGAGGTGCCAGCGCCGGCACGCTGCTCAAGGCCCGCGCCTGCTACATCTGCAAGCAGCGCTACACCGAGGTCGACGCGTTCTACCACCAGCTGTGTCCGGACTGCGCGGCGACCAACCGGCAACGGCGCGACGCCCGTACCGACCTGTCGGGACGGCGGGCGCTGCTCACCGGCGGCCGGGCCAAGATCGGCATGTACATCGCGCTGCGCCTGCTGCGCGACGGCGCGCACACCACGATCACCACGCGGTTCCCGGCCGACGCCGCCCGGCGCTTCGCCGCCATGCCGGACGCGGCCGAGTGGTTGCACCGGCTGCACATCGTCGGCATCGACC
>JAWWOL010000334.1:0-7346 GCA_033851695.1 Frankiales bacterium | reverse complement strand
GGAGCGCGGGTGATCCAGTTGCCCTCCGGCTGCATGCCGATGATCTCGGAGTGCGCGTGCTGCGCGATCTGCCGGATCACCGACCTGCGGTAGGCCTCCGGCATCCAGTCCCTCGGCTCGATCCGGTGCTCGCGCGCGATCGTGTCCTCGAAGTGCTGCCGCAACGCGCCTTCGCCGGGGGCGTCGACGACGGCGGTCATGACGGCCACTCCTTCGCCACCATGGTGAGTACGTCGTACCGCGCGACCGGCTCGCCGCCCTGCTGGGTCACGTCGGCGTCCCAGCGGACCTCGCCGTGGTCGCTGTCCCCGCGCGGGGTGATCGCCTTGCAGGTCAAGGTCACCGTCAACGCGTCCCCCGGATAGACCGGCGACAGGAACCGGAGGTTGTCGATGCCGTAGTTGGCCAGCACCGGCCCTGGCGCCGGGTCGACGAACAGCCCCGCAGCCAGCGACAGCACCAGGTAGCCATGGGCGACGATGCCGTCGAAGAACGGGTTGGCTGCTGCGGCCTCGGGGTCGGTGTGCGCGTAGAACCGGTCACCGGTGAACTCCGCGAAGTGTGCGATGTCCTGCGAGGTCACGGTACGGGGACCGGCGACCACCGTGTCGCCGATCTTCAGCTCTGCCAGCGACTTCCGGAACGGGTGCACGGCGTCGATGGTCCGTTCGCTGCCGGCCACCCAGCGGTGGGTCAGCCTGGTCAGGACGCGTGGGCTGGCCTGGATCGCGGTGCGCTGCATGAAGTGCCTGACCCCGCGCAGGCCGCCCAGCTCCTCGCCACCGCCCGCCCGGCCAGGACCACCGTGCACGAGCATCGGCAGCGGCGAGCCGTGCCCGGTGGACTCCGCCGCATCGTCGGTGTCGAGCACCAGCAGCCGGCCGTGCCACGGTGCGACACCGACCAGGACGGCGGCCGCGAAGTCAGCGTCGCCGGTGACGATCGACCCGACCAGGCTGCCCTTGCCCCGTACGGCGAGGTCGATCGCGTCGGAGGTGCCGGTGTAGCCGAGGAGGGTGCTCACCGGACCGAAGGCCTCGACCTCGTGCGGCTCCGCGCGACGGGCATCCTCCGCGCGGATGAGCACCGGCGACACGAAGGCACCCCGCTCGGCGTCAGCACCCACCACCTCGACCTCGTCGGGGTCGCCGAAGACCGCGACCCCGGCCGCCAGCAGCGACTTGAGCGACCGCCTGACCTCCTCGCGCTGGTCGAGACCGGCCAGCGGACCCATGCGTACCGACGGGTCGCCGGGGTTGCCGACGACCACCTTGGCCAGCCGTACGGAGGCGGCCTCGGCAACCGCGTCGAGGAGCTCCTCGGGCACGAGCGCCCGGCGGATGGCCGTGCACTTCTGGCCGGCCTTGACGGTCATCTCGGCGACGAGCTGCTTGACGTAGAGGTCGAACTCCACGGTGCCCGGGGTCGCGTCCGGGCCGAGGATCGAGCAGTTCAGCGAGTCGGCCTCGGAGGTGAACCGCACGGAGCGCTCGATGATCGTGGGGTGCGCCTTGAGTCGCTGCGCGGTCGAGGCCGAGCCGGTGAACGCGACCAGGTCCTGCTCGTTCAGGTGGTCGAACAGGTCACCGGCGCCGCCGCAGACCAGCTGCAACGTCCCCTCGGGCAGCAGGCCCGACCCGATGACGAGCTCGACCAGGCGGGCGGTCAGGTAAGCCGTGGCGCTGGCCGGCTTGACCAGGCTCGGGACGCCGGCCAGGAAGGCGGGGGCGAACTTCTCCAGTGGGCCCCACACCGGGAAGTTGAAGGCGTTGACCTGGACCGCGACCCCGTGGCGCGGGCTGTAGATGTGCTGACCGACGAACTGGCCGCCCTTGCCGAGCGGCTCCGGGTCACCGTCGACCAACAGGGTGTCGTTGGGCAGCTCGCGCCGCCCCCGGCTGCCATAGCTGAGCAGCACGCCGATGCCACCGTCCACGTCGAACGTGGCGTCGAACCGGGTCGAGCCGGTGCGGGCCGAGAGCGCGTAGAGCTCCTCGCGCTGGTCGCGGAGGAAGAGGGCCACCGCCTTGAGGATCGCGGCCCGCTCGTGGAAGGTGAGCTCACGCAGCGCCGGTCCGCCCACCGAGCGCCCGTGGTCGAGGGCGGCCCGCATGTCGATGCCGGTCGAGGAGACCGTGGTGATCCGCTCGCCGGTCACCGCGTCGCACAGCGGTGCGCCCTCGTCGGCGGCCTCGAACCAGGATCCGTTGACGTAGCTGCGCAGGGCCATCTGCGCTCCTTTCCCGACCGAACGTTCAGTATGCATGCTAGCCCGCGAACGGGCCGACGAACCAGCGTGCGACCGTCAGGGCCACTCGTAGAATCCCTTGCCGGTCTTGCGACCCAGCTCGCCCCTGGCGACCATGTCCCGCAACAAGGCCGGCGGCGTGAACCGGTCACCCAGCGTCTCGCTGAGGTGCTCGGCGATCGCCAGCCGCACGTCGAGACCGACCAGGTCGGTCGAGCGCAGCGGCCCGGTCGGGTGCCGGTAGCCCAGCTCCATGGCCCGGTCGATCGCCGCGGCGTCGGCCACGCCCTCCTCCAGCATGCGGATGGCCTCGAGACCGAGCAGGACGCCGAGCCGGCTGGTGGCGAAGCCCGGGGAGTCGCGTACGGCCACGCTCTGCTTGCCCAGCTGCTCGACCCAGGCAGTCGCCCGCGCGAGCACCCGGTCGTCGGTGGTCGGCGCAACGACGATCTCGACCAGGGCCGATGACGGCACCGGGTTGAAGAAGTGCAGGCCGAGAAAGCGACCCGGCTGCGCAAGGGCCTGGGCCAGCTCCGTGACCGACAACGAGCTGGTGTTCGTCGCGATCACACAGGTCTCCGGCACCACCCGCTCGACAGCCGAGAGCACGGCACGCTTGGCCGCAACCAGCTCCGGCACGGCCTCGATGACCAGGTCCGCAGCGGGTGGCAGCTCGCCGAGGTCGTCAACGACCCGGAGCCGGGCGAGCAGCCCTGGCAACGTCTGGGTGGTCCCGCCCCGCTCGAGCGCCTTGGTCAGCCCGGCGCGAATCCGTTCGCCGGCGGCAGCGGCTGCCACCGCGGACACCTCGGCGACGACCACCGAGTGCCCGGCCGTCAGGAACACCACGGCAATGCCGCTGCCCATCCGGCCTCCGCCGACGACGCCGACGGTGAGCTCGACACCGGTCATGGACGTTGGACGAGCATTGCCATGCCCTGCCCCACGCCGACGCACAAGGTGGCGAGTCCTCGGCGATGGTTGCCGCGCTCCAGCCGGCCCAGCAACGTGACGAGGATCCGCGAGCCGGACGAGCCGAGCGGATGCCCCAGCGCGATGGCCCCCCCGTCGGCGTTCACGGTCACCTCGTCGAGCTTGAGCCGCCCGATGACCGCCAGGCTCTGGACGGCGAACGCCTCGTTCAGCTCGACCGCGTCCAGGTCGGCGACGGTCCAGCCGGCCCGGGCCAGTGCCTTCTCCGTGGCGGGTACGGGACCGAGCCCCATCAGGTTCGGTGCCACACCGACGCTGGCCGAGGCCACCACCCGCGCCCTGGGCGTCAGCCCGTACGTGGCCAGTGCGGCCTCGCTGACGACGAGCACGGCCGAAGCGCCGTCGGACAGCGCCGATGACGAGCCGGCGGTGACCACCCCTCCGGGTCGGAAGGCAGACTTCAACGTTGCCAGCCGATCCATGCTGGTGTCCTCTCGGGGACCCTCGTCCACCGTGAGGGGGCCGGATGCGGAGTCCACGGCCACGATCTCGTCGACGAAGCTGCCCGCGGCGATGGCGGCGAGCGCCCGCCGGTGGCTGCGCAGCGCGAACGCGTCGCTCTCCTCGCGGGTGATCCCGTCCAGGGCCGCGACCTCCTCGGCGGTCTCCCCCATCGACAGCGTGACCTTGCGCACCTCCGGCCCGGTGCCCTGCGTGCCGGCATCGGCTTGGGAGAACCGCGGATTGGTGAAGCGCCAGCCCAACGAGCTGTCGACGATCTCCCCCGGGCGCGCCCAGGGAGTGCCCGGCTTGGCCATCACCCAAGGCGCCCTGGTCATCGACTCGACCCCACCGGCGACGACGACGTCGGCTTCGCCGGACCGGACCGCCTGTGCCGCCGTCGCAACGGCGGTCAGGCCGCTGGCACACAGCCGGTTGACGGTGAACCCGGGAACGCTGTCCGGCAGGCCGGCCAGGAGCACCGCCATCCGGGCGACGTCGCGGTTGTCCTCACCTGCCTGGTTGGCCGCTCCGAGGATCACCTCGTCGATCACGTCAGGCGGCACCCCCGACCGGCGAACCACCTCGGCGACGACCAGGGCGGCGAGGTCGTCCGGGCGTACGCCAGCGAGCTGGCCGCCATACCTGCCGTGCGCGGTGCGGACCCCGCCCACCAGGAAAGCCTCCGGCATCGCGATTCTCCCGATCGTCGCCTGGTGGGGTTATTCTCTACCGAACGTTCAGTCTAGTACTAGGGCTGGTGGGCATGGCGCGCACGGCGAACGGCGGGGACGCCAAGCCCCTGCCCCGGCGCAGGGGTCGGCCGGGACACGACCTCGAGTCGGTCCTGGCGACCGCCGTGACGGTGTTCACCGAGCGCGGTTTCGACGGCACCAGCATCGACGAGCTGGCTCGCCGCCTCGGCATCAGCAAGTCGGCCATCTATCACCACGTCGAGGGCAAGGAGGCGCTGCTCGGCCTGGCGCTCGACCGGGCGCTGGTCGGTCTCGAGGAGGTGGCCGACGAGGTTCGGGGCCTGGACGGCCGAGCCGTCGACCGCCTGGACGCCCTGCTGCGGTCGAGCGTCTGCGTCCTCGTCGAGCGGCTCCCGTACGTGACCCTGCTGCTGCGGGTGAGGGGCAACAGCGAGGTCGAACGGCAGATGCTGCGCCGGCGGCGGCGCATCGACGCCCTGGTGGCCGACCTGGTCAAGGAGGCTGTCGGGGACGGAGACCTGCGCCCGGACATCGATCCGGCTGTCACTGCCCGGCTGCTGTTCGGGATGGTCAACTCGCTGACCGAGTGGCTGAAGCCGGGCAAGAGCCACGACGAGGCCGAGCTGGCGGACGCCGTCGCGGCCATCGTCTTCGACGGCCTCCGGGTCCACCGACCATAGGCTGGCGTGGTGACCCCGGATCCGCTCACCGCAGCACGCGCCGACCTCGCCCTGGGCGCGTTGGACGTCAAGCTCGGCATCCGCGTGCTGGCCGCGTCCGCGGAGGAGGTGGTCGCGACCATGCCCGTCGAGTCGAACACGCAGTCGTTCGGACTGCTGCACGGCGGCGCCACGGCTGCTCTCGCCGAGGCTGTCGGCTCCTGGGCCGCCGTCATCCACGCCGGCCCCGGGCGCACGGCGGTGGGCGTGGACCTCAACGTGACCCACCATCGGGCCGTCAGGACGGGGACGGTGACTGCCACCGCCACCGCGCTGCACCGCGGTGGCACATCGGCCACCTACGACGTGTCCGTACGCGACGGTGCTGGGACGCTGATCTGCACGGCCCGCATGACCAGCCTGCTCCGCGACGCACGCTGACCTGCGCAATCGTGGCCTAGCGGCGGGCCGCCACCTCGAACCAGACCGTCTTCCCGTACGGGTCGTCGCGCACTCCCCAACGGGTGGCGAGCTGCTGGACGATCGCCATGCCCCGGCCGTCGAGCGCGTCGGCGTCCTGGTCCAGGCGCTGCGGGTGCCGCGAGTTGTCGTCAGCCACCTCGACGTGGAGCCGGCCCTCGGCAGCGGTGACCCGGAGCCTGGCCTCGCTGCGGCCGTGGATGAAGGCGTTGGTCACGGCCTCGCTGGTCAGCAGGATCGCCGCGTCGCAGGTGTCGTCGTCGAAGCCGAGGGCGTTGCAGTGCTTGCGGACGAACGACCGGGCGCGGCCGACCTCGCCGAGGTCGTGGGAGAGCACGAGGGTCGGCCCGGGACGGCGCGCCGACTCAGCCACGGCAGCGCCGAGGTTGGCGAACGGGGGGACGGCCGCGTCGGCTCACACCGCGAACCTACCGGCTGGCCTCGGCTCCGCGGCGTCGGCCGGTGCGCGGCGCGTCGCGGGCTGGGGCGCCCGCAGGAGCAGGATCCGGGTCGTCGCGGTGAGCCACACCAGCCCCAGGATCGCGCCGGCGATCACGTCGCTCAGGTGGTGGAAGCCGCGGTACATCCGGCACAGACCGACGGCCGGGGGGATCACCACCGCCAGCACGGTCAGGGTCACCTGCAGCGCGCGGCGGCGGGTGAGGACCCAGGCCAGCACGGCGAGGCCCCCGTACAGGCAGATCGATGCCGCCACGTGCCCCGAGGGATAGCTGGCCACCGGGTCGCCGATCCCCAGCCGCGGGATCGACGGGCGCGGCCGGTGGTCCAGTGTGCTCACGACGAAGTAGATGCCGCTCTCGATGCCGACGGTGAGGGCGAGGAACAGCGCCGGCGCGAGCCGGCGGGTAGCGACGGCGATGGCCACGACCAGCACCACCAACGCGACTTCGACGGTGAGCGGTTCCGCCAGCCAGGTCACCGCTTTGGTCACGGTGTTCCAGAACGGCGTGCGGTCGGCGAGCAGGCCCCGCTCGATCGAGTCGTCGGTGTGACCCACCCAGCCGTGGACGAGCACATGGGTCAGCAGCTTGCCCAAGCCCCACATCACCAGGAACACCACCGCGCAGGCAGCCACCAGCCGTACGGCGATCCAGCTCCACGAGCGCTGCATGTCACGCCTCCCGTCGTGCGCCGGCGGACCCGGCCGGCTCCGGGCCTTGCGGTTCGAGACCGGCCTCGAGCGGCCGGGTAGCCCGGCGCAGGTCGCGGCGCCAGGCCCGGAAGGCAGCGGTCGTCGCCGTCAGCCAGGCCGCACCGAGGAGCCAGCCGCCGATGACGTCACTGACGTAGTGCACCCCGAGGCCGATCCGGGCGTAGCCGACCAGCAGCACGACGCCGACGCCCAGGGCGATGAGCGGCCGGCGCCAGGCCGGAGGCACCGACGGCAGCCCGACCAGCAGCAGGGCGCCCACGCCGACGATCGAGCCGAAGGCGTGGCCGGACGGGAAGCTGTAGCTGGTGAGGGTCTCGACCGGGTGGGCGAACGTCGGCCGCGCGCGCCCGACGGTGTCCTTGACCAGCGTGTCCAGCGGGTCGGTGAGCACCACGGTCAGCACCAGCCAGGCCGCCAGCCGCGGTGCGTGCCGTCGCAGCAGCAGCACACCGACCAGGACGGCGACGACCTCGAAGGAGGTCGGGCTGAAGACGTTCGACACCAGCTGGAGAAAGCTGACCAGCGCCGGATGTGCCACCGCGGCGGTGTTCAGGTCGCGGGCGACGTTGAGGTCGAGCCGCCGCAACGGGCCCCAGCCGTCGGTGACGGCGACCAGGCCCAGCGCGAAGGGCACC
>JAWWOL010000328.1:0-5922 GCA_033851695.1 Frankiales bacterium | reverse complement strand
TCTGCCAACTCCGGCGACCACTGGACCGCCGTCGTGCGCGACCTGCCGGCGGTGCTGTCGGTCGAGGTGCAGACGCTGCCATGATCCGCGTCAAGCTGCCCGCCCACCTTCGCTCGATCGCCCACTGCGACCGGGAGATCAGCGTCGACGCCGCCCCGACGCAGCGGGCCGTCCTCGATGCCGTCGAGGCGC
This sequence comes from Frankiales bacterium, assembly GCA_033851695.1. Taxonomy (GTDB): domain Bacteria; phylum Actinomycetota; class Actinomycetes; order JAWWOL01; family JAWWOL01; genus JAWWOL01. The sequence continues at coordinate 5,730 of JAWWOL010000328.1, read as the reverse complement.
TTCACCCGGCGTTACGCGGCACGATGCGTGATCCCCGTACGGGGGTCCGACGGCCCTTCGTGCGGTTCTTCGCGTGCGAGGAGGACCTGTCCCACGACGACCCGGACGCGCCGCTCCCACAGGCCGTCGCCGAGGGAAAGGAACCGTTGCTGGTCGTCGGCGCGATGGCCGGCGGCTGCCGATGACGATCTCGACCTAGGGGCAGAGGTGGCGGCGCCGGCGCTGCCCAGGTACCAAGGAGGACGGCTAGGCGGATAATCACCGGGTGGCCTATGACGATCTTCGTGATTTCCTCCGCACGCTCGAGAAGGACGGCGACCTGCGCCGGGTGAAGGCCAAGGTGGACCCTTACCTCGAGGTCACCGAGATCGTCACCCGGGTCGTACGGGACCAAGGGCCGGCGCTGCTCTTCGACAACGTCATCGGCTCGAGCATGCCGCTGGCCATCAACGTGTTCGGCACCGAGCGCCGGATGGCCAGGGCGCTCGGCGTCGAGAGCCTGGACGAGATCGGCGAGCGGATCCGCGAGCTGGTCAAGCCCGAGGTGCCGACCGGCTTCGGCGGGATGCGTGAGGCGCTGCACAAGCTCGGCACCCTGCGCAACGTGCCGCCCAAGATGGTGAAGTCGGCGCCGTGCCAGCAGGTGGTGCTCAAGGGCGACCGGGTCGACCTGACGATGCTGCCGGGGCTGCATGCGTGGCCCGACGACGGCGGCGTCTTCCTCAACCTGGGGCTCACCCACACCAAGCATCCCGAGACCGGAGGCCGCAACCTCGGGATGTACCGCCTGCAGCGCCACGACCGCCGTACGGTCGGGATGCACTGGCAGATCCACAAGGACTCCAACGCCCACCACGCGGTCGCCGAGCGCAGGGGCGAGCGGCTGCCGGTCGCGATCGCGTTCGGCCCTGACCCCGCGGTCACCTACAGCGCCAGTGCCCCGCTGCCGGGCATCGACGAATATCTTTTCGCCGGCTTCCTCAGGGGCGAGCGGGTCGAGCTGGTCGACTGCCTCACCGTGCCGCTGCAGGTGCCGGCCAACAGCCAGGTCGTGCTCGAGGGCTGGCTGGAGCCGGGTCACCGGCTGCCGGAGGGGCCGTTCGGCGACCACACGGGCTTCTACACCCCGGTCGAGCCGTTCCCGGCGCTGACCGTCGACTGCATGACGATGCAGAAGGACCCGGTCTTCCAGAGCATCATCGTGGGCCGCCCGCCGCAGGAGGACGGGCCGCTGGGCAAGGCGACCGAGCGGATCTTCCTGCCACTGATCCAGCTGACCATCCCCGAGATCGTCGACTACGACCTGCCGGTCGAGGGGGTCTTCCACAACTGCGCGATCGTCGCGATCGACAAGCGCTTCCCCAAGCACGCGCAGAAGGTGATGAGCGCCATCTGGGGCACCGGGTTGTTGTCCCTGTCGAAGTGCGTCGTCGTGGTCGACGCCGACTGCGACGTGCACGACTACCGCGAGGTCGCCTGGCGGGCGTTCGGCAACGTCGACTATGCCCACGACATCCTGCTCACCGAAGGCCCGGTCGACCACCTCGACCACGCGGCCTACTCGCAGTTCTGGGGCGGCAAGCTCGGCATCGACGCCACCCGCAAGCTCCCCGCCGAGGGCTACACCCGCGGCTGGCCCGAGATGATCGTGCAGGACCCCGACGTCGTCGCCCGGGTCGACAAGCGGTGGAAGGAGCTCGGTCTTGACCATCCACGCAGCCACTGACACCGCCGACGCCCTCGTACGGGTCGGCCGGGTGCGCTCGTTCCTCCGCCTGGTGGTCATCGAGCACTCCATCTTCGCGCTCCCGTTTGCTTACGTAGCAGCGCTTTCCGCGATGTTCGCTGTGAACAGGCACGTCCACTGGGTCGACCTGCTGCTGATCACCGTCGCGATGGTGGCGGCGCGCACGTTTGCGATGGCGGCCAACCGGGTCATCGACCGCGAGATCGATGCCCGCAACCCCCGTACGGCCAGGCGCGAGCTGGTCACCGGTGTCGTCGCGGTGCGCACCGCATGGACCGGCGCTGTCGTCGCGATCGCCGTCTTCCTCGCAACAGCAGCACTTCTCAACCCGTTGTGCCTCGTGCTTGCGCCGCTGGCCGTGATCCCGTTGGTCGTCTACCCGTACGGCAAGCGGTTCACCTGGGCGCCGCACGCGATCCTCGGTCTGGCCCAGGCGGTCGGGCCCGTCGGCGCGTGGATCGCGGTCACCGGCCACTGGTCCTGGTCCGCAGCGATTCTCGGCCTCGGCGTCGGCTCGTGGATCGGCGGTTTCGACCTGATCTACGCGACCCAGGACGTCGACGTCGACCGGGCCATCGGGGTCAAGTCGTTCCCCGCGCGCTGGGGCGTGCGGGCTGCGCTGCTCACCTCGACCATCGTCCACGTGGGGACGTTCGCGCTGTTCGTGGCCTTCGGCGTACGCGAGCACTTCACCGGCTGGTGGTACGCCGGCCTGGCCGTCACCGCTGCCGCGTTCGCCTACGAGCACGCGATCGTCAAGACCGACGACCTGTCCAGGGTCAACCGGTCGTTCTTCGTCACCAACGGCTTCGTCGGCATCGCGTTGTTCGCGTTCGCCCTGGTGGACCTGGTGTCGCGGGGGCTGGGCGGGTGAGGGTCCCGTGGATCGTCGGCGTCTCCGGAGCCTCCGGGACTCCTTACGCAGCAGCGGTTCTGCGTGGTCTGCTGACCGCTGGCCTGCCCGTCGACCTGGTCGTCTCCCGTACCGCCAGGCTGACGTTGCTCGACGAGACCGGGATCTCGTTCCGCGACGGGCACTGGCGCGAGGACCTTGCGCAGTGGCTGGGGCGCGACCTCACCGGCGACGACCTGATCCACTGGCCCGCAGGCGATCTCGGCGCCGGTCCGTCCAGCGGCTCGTACGAGACCAGGGGGATGGTCGTGGTGCCGGCCAGCACGGCCTCGGTGGCCGGCATCGCCATCGGACTGTCCAAGGACCTGCTGCAGCGGGCGGCCGACGTCACGGTCAAGGAGCGCCGGCCGCTGGTGGTCGTCCCGCGCGAGACACCGGTCACCCGTACGACGCTGGCCCACCTCCTGGCACTGGCGGACCAGGGGGTGACGGTGCTGCCGGCCAGCCCGGCGTTCTACCACGCGCCGCAGAGCGTGCAGCAGCTCGTCGACTTCGTCGCGGGCAAGGTGCTGGACGTGCTCGGGGTCGAGCACGATCTGTTCCTGCGATGGGGGGGCAGGCTCGGTGGCGCCGCTGCCGCGCAGTCTCCCGGCGGCGAGTCCGGGGGTTGAACTCGACCACCCCCGGGCTACGTTGACCGGGGAGGTCGGTGGTCAGGCCTGGGCGAACCCGGGCTCAAATGAAGCTGTGCTCAGGCCGTTGCCGGCTTGCTCCGGAACCTCGGTGGCGAACTCACCACTGAGCAGTGCCCGTACCTCGGACTCCCGAAAACGGCGATGACCGCCGGGAGTCCTGATGCTGCCTATCCGCCCGGCTGCTGCCCACCGGGTGACCGTCTTAGGGTCGACTCGGAACAGGTTGGCAACTTCGCCGGGTGTCAGAAGTCGTTCCCGTGCCTCCACGTCACGCTCCTTCCCCCCCGATCTAGTGGTCCTGTGTGTACACGCTCGTCCGCCTTCTGTCACCTGTCGGCGACGGATTGCTCACCGTAAGTCCTCAACTGGCGATTAAAAAGGTGCCTATCGGACGTTAATTCGGCGCATTGCCCACGTCGGAGCCCCTCGATCCGACGGACGCGGCGGTCGGCCGTACGCTCGTGGGTGGGGGTTCCGGGGTTGAGGCGGCGTGTCGAGAGTATGGAGTCGGACAGATGGATCTGGGTCGCAAGCGTGAGCTCGAGGACAAGGTGCTGGCCGGCGAGCGGCTCGACTTCGCCGACGGCGTCGACCTCTACGCCAGCGACGACCTGGCGTGGCTCGGCGACCTGGCCCACCAGGTCCGGACCAGGCTCAACGGGGACAAGGTCTTCTTCAACGTCAACCGGCACCTCAACCTGACCAACGTGTGCGCCGCGTCGTGCGCCTACTGCTCGTTCCAGCGCAAGCCGGGCGAGAAGGACGCCTACACGATGCGCATCGAGCAGGCAGTCGCGCTGGCCAAGGAGATGGAGCCGGCCGGGATCACCGAGCTGCACATCGTCAACGGGCTGCACCCGACGCTGCCGTGGCGTTACTACCCGCGCTCGATCCGCGAGCTCAAGGCCGCGCTGCCCGGTGTCGCGATCAAGGCGTTCACGGCGACCGAGATCCACTGGTTCGAGAAGATCTCCGGCCTCAGCGCCGACGAGATCCTCGACGAGCTGATCGACGCGGGCCTGGAGTCGCTCACCGGCGGTGGCGCCGAGATCTTCGACTGGGAGGTCCGCCAGCACATCGTCGACCACGCCACGCACTGGGAGGACTGGTCGCGCATCCACCGGCTCGCCCACGGCAAGGGGCTGCGGACGCCCGCGACGATGCTGTACGGGCACGTGGAGGAGCCCCGGCACCGGGTCGACCACGTGCTGCGGCTGCGGGAGCTCCAGGACGAGACCGGCGGCTTCGTGGTCTTCATCCCGCTGCGCTTCCAGCACGATGCCTCGGGAGACCCGCGCAACCGGCTGATGGGGCAGCCGATGGCGACAGGGGCCGAGGCGCTCAAGACGTTCGCCGTGTCCCGGCTGCTGTTCGACAACGTGCCGCACGTCAAGAACTTCTGGGTCATGCACGGGCTGACCACCGCCCAGCTGTCGCTGTCCTACGGGGCTGACGACCTCGACGGGTCGGTGGTCGAGTACAAGATCACCCACGACGCCGACCACTTCGGCACGCCCAACGAGATGACCCGTGAGGACCTGCTCGAGATCATCCGGGAGGCGGGGTTCACGCCGGTCGAGCGGGACACCCGCTACCGCGAGATCCGTACGTACGACGGTCCCGACCTGACCCGGCGTGACATCCCGCAGCCGATGCCGGCATGACCGAGCGTCCCGCTCCCGGTCGGGCCATGGTGGTCTACACCGCCTGGCGGTTCGGGCTGTTCCTGCTCTGCCTGGTCGTGTTCTACGCCGCCGGCCTCGGGTTGCTGCTGTCCCTGGCGCTGGCCGCTGTGGTGTCCGGTGTCGCCGGCTACTTCCTGCTCGCGCGGCAGCGGCTGGCGCTGGGTGCCGCGGTCGAGGAGCGGATCACCGAGGCCCGCCGGCGGGCAGCCGAGCGTACGGCCCGCGAGGACGCCATCGCCGACGAGATCCTGGCCCAGCAGGACAAGCCCCACGACTGAACCCCCGCCAGGTCAGGCGACCTGGAACGAGCGCTTGCTCAGGCCGAAGGCGTAGCCCTCGATTGTCGTGTGGACAGGCTTTTCCGGGTCGTCCGCAGCACCGAGGGTGACGAACAGCGGCGTGTAGTGCTCGACCGTCGGGTGCGCGTACGGCAGCCCCGGTGCCTTGCTGCGGTAGTCGGCGAGCGTGTCCACATCGCCGCGGGCCAGTGCGTCCGCAGCCCACAGGTCGAAGTCCGCGGACCAGGTCGGCACCACGTTGTCGACGAAGGCCTCCCGGGTCAGGAACGGCAGGCCGTGGGTCATGAAGCCGGACCCGATGACCAGCACGCCCTCCTCGCGCAGCGGCTGCAACCGCCGGCCGAGCTCGAGCAGCCGCTCGGGGTCGTGGGTCGGCATGCTGAGCTGGAGTACGGGGACGTCGGCGTACGGGTACATCACCTTCAGCGGCACCCACGCTCCGTGGTCGAGA
>JAWWOL010000309.1:0-3762 GCA_033851695.1 Frankiales bacterium | reverse complement strand
GCCCGCTGGGGGCGGGCAACGCAGAGCCAGTCAACTGGTCGGCAGGACCGGGTGCTCCGGGGGTTCGAGCTGTTGCAGGCCAGCCCTCCAGGCAGCAGGTGGCCCGAGCCGGCCGGCAGCGAGACCTTCGTCCAGTTCGTTCCCACCAGATGCGCCGGCTCTACCGCGGGATGCGCTCCAGCAGCCCGACCGGGAAGCGGCCCAGCAGGTCGGCCACGCGTACGACACCGCCCTCGAACTCGGTGCCCGTGAAGACGTCGCGCCAGCGTCCGACCGGCAGGGGCAGCGCCGTGTCGCCCCAGCCGCCCGATGTCTCCAGCCGGGCCACGAGCCGCGGTGCGACCGTGACGGCGTCGCCGCCGCGGCTGAACGCGATCACGTGCCCGGCGACCGGTCCGACGGCCGGCATCGGGGTGTAGGACCCGGTCGGGCCGAACAGCTCTGGCCTCCGGCGGCGCAGGTCGAGCGCCCGGCTGACCACGAGCAGCTTTGCTGCGCCGTCGTCGTGCAGGTCACGCTCTCCCAGCCCCGGCACAGTCCGTGACCCGAGCGAGGCCAGCAGCCGTGCCCGCTTCCAGTAGTCCACCGGCCGACGGTTGTCCGGGTCGACCAGGGACAGGTCCCACAGCTCGGTGCCCTGGTAGACGTCGGGGATGCCCGGCATGGTCAGCTGGATCACCTTCTGGGCCAGCGAGTTGACCCGCCCCGGCACCAGCAGCGTCTCCACCACGAAGGACTCGATGTCGGCGCACAATGCCCGGTCAGAAAGCACTCCGGCCACGAAATCGCCGACCGAGATGTCGTACGGGACATCGGCGTCGATCCACGCCGTGCGTTGCTTGGCCTCGTGCGTCGCCTTCTCCATGTAGGTCTGCGTACGCTCCAGCGAGATCGGCCAGGCTCCGACGAGCGTCTGCCACAGGAGGTACTCGGAGTTCTGGTCCGGACCGGCGGGGGAGCGGTGGCCGTCGGCCATCGTCGACCATCGACGCACCGCCTCGGTCCACAGGTGCGGCACCTCGGAGAGCGCCGCCAGCCGGGCGCGTACGTCCTCGCTTCGTTTGGTGTCGTGCGTGGTCAGCGTGGTCATCGACTCGGGCCACTGTGCTTGGCGGGCAAGGGATGCAGCGTGGAAGGCATCCGGCGACGTCCCGAAGGCGGCCGGATCGCCGCCGACCTCGTTCAACGAGATCAGCCGGTGGTAGCGGTAGAACGCGGTGTCTTCGACACCCTTGGCCATCACCGGTCCGGCCGTCTGCTGGAACCGGGTCACGAAGTCGGCGACCAGGTCCCACACCACCGGTCGCTCGGCAGCACCGGGCAGGGTCAACGCCACCCCCGAGGCCAGCTCGCCCAGCGCGGCAACCTCCTCGGCGACCGCAGGAACCGCCTCGCAGGCCCGGATCACGGCGTCGTTGATCCGGGTCAGCGACGCGACCGGAGCGGGCTTGCCCGGCGTGACGTAGGCACGGTAGACGTCGAACTCGACCAGCAGCGCCTGCAGTGCCGTGCGCCAGTGCCGGTCCGTACGGTCGGCCCAGCGGGCGTCGAGAAGGCCGAGCCGGCGCAGCACGCGTACCAGCCGTTCGATCTCGGCCAGCAGGATCGAGTCGACGATCTCGCGCTTGGCGGTCCGGACCACATCGGCGAAACCGGACGGCTCGCCGGTGAACGCACTGTAGATGGAGGTCAGCGCCGTCTCGCCCGACGGGTCGACGAACAGCCCGCCCACCTCGTGCAGCGCGTCGTAGCCGGTGGTTCCCGCACAGTCCCACGCCGGCAACGACTCGCCCGGCTCCAGGATCTTCTCGACGACCACCCACACACCGCCGGTGAGCTCCGCGAGGTCGTGCAGGTAGCCGGCCGGGTCGGCCAGCCCGTCGGGGTGGTCGATCCGCAGACCGTCGATGGTGCCGTCGGCCAGCAGCTTGGCGATCAGCTCGTGGGTCGCGGCGAAGACGACAGGATCCTCGACCCGTACGGCGATCAGTGACGTGACGTCGAAGAACCGGCGGTAGTCCAGCTCGTCGTTGGCGATCTTCCAGGACGCCAGCCGGTAGTTCTGGTCGGCGAGCAGCTCCTCGAGCCTGGCCCGGTCGGGCTTGGCGTCGGCGGGCTCGGTGCCCGGTTCGACCGGGAACTCGTGGTCGAAGTAGCGCAGAATGCCGTCGTCGTAGGTGATCTCGCCTGCATCGAGCACCTCGCCGAGCCGGCCGCCCAGCACCGGCATCAGCGGCATGTGGTCGGTGGACCGGTCGACGTCGAACCAGTTCGCGTACGAGGACTCGTCGCCGTCACGCAGGAAGTGCCACAACGGCTGGTTCAGTGACTCCGGCACCGGCACGGCCATGTGGTTGGGCACGATGTCGAGGACGGCGCCCATGCCCCTCGCGCGCAGAGCCGTCGACAGCCGGCCGAGCGCGGCGAGACCGCCTGCCTGCTCGCTGATCCGGTCGTGCGCCACCACGTCGTAGCCATGCATCGACCCCGGCGTCGCCTGCAGCAACGGTGACAGGTAGGCATGGCTGATGCCGAGGCCCGAGAGGTAAGCCACCACGCGGGCAGCGTCGTCGAGGGTGAACGTGTGGTTGACCTGCAGCCGGTAGGTGGACTTCGGGGCGGGGCGCGGCATCTAGAACAGCCTTCGCAGCACGACCAGCGACCGCCCTTCGACAGCGAGCACGGCACCGGGCTTCAAGGTCCGTTCCTCGTCGTCGATCGGCGTAGCCGTGTCGACCTCGATCAGCCAGCTCTCGCCGAACTCCTCTGACGGCGCGGTGAACTCGACCGGCTGATCGTGGGCGTTGAAGAGCATCAGGAACGAGTCGTCGACCACCGGCTCACCCCGTGAGTCCGGGCTTCTGATCGCCTTGCCGTTGAGGAAGACACCCAGGGACTTGGCGAACCCGGAGTCCCAGTCGTCGTCGTCCATCTCCGTGCCGCCGGGGGTGAACCAGACGATGTCGGCGACGCCACCGCTGCCCCTCAGCGACGTGCCGCTGAAGAACCGGCGGCGCTTGAACACCGGATGGTCGTGACGCAGCTTGGCCACCTTGGCGGTGAACTCCACCAGCGCCCAGTTGTCCTTGGCGGCAGCCCAGTCGACCCAGGACAGCTCGTTGTCCTGGGCATAGACGTTGTTGTTGCCCTTCTGGGTGCGCCCCATCTCGTCGCCGTGCAGGATCATCGGCACACCCTGCGAGAGCAGCAAAGTGGTGATGAAGTTGCGCTTCTGCTGCTCGCGCAGGGCGATGATGTCGAGGTCGTCCGTCGGCCCCTCGACGCCGCAGTTCCACGACCGGTTGTGGCTCTCGCCGTCGTTGTTGTTCTCCCCGTTTGCCTCGTTGTGCTTCTCGTTGTAGGACACCAGGTCTTGCAGGGTGAACCCGTCGTGCGCGGTCACGAAGTTGATCGACGCGATCGGACGGCGGCCACTGAACTCGTACAGGTCGCTCGAGCCGGTCAGCCGCGACGCGAACTCCGGCAGCGACGCGCTCTCGCCCCGCCAGAAGTCCCGTACGGTGTCGCGGTACTTGCCGTTCCACTCGGTCCACAGCGGCGGGAAGTTGCCGACCTGGTAGCCACCCTCGCCGACGTCCCACGGCTCCGCGATGAGCTTGACCTGGCTGACCACCGGGTCCTGCTGGACCAGGTCGAAGAACGCGGACAGGCGGTCCACGTCGTAGAACTCGCGCGCCAGCGTCGAGGCCAGGTCGAACCGGAAGCCGTCGACGTGCATCTCGAGCACCCAGTAGCGCAACG
>JAWWOL010000291.1:0-2707 GCA_033851695.1 Frankiales bacterium | reverse complement strand
GTTCTTCCGCTTCGGTGCCGCAGGTCGCCGCGGCTTCGCCGGAGGTCTCGACGCGCCGTTCGAGCCGTCACCCTCCCGCACCGCGTTCGTGCTGCTGCTGCTGGTCAGCGTCAACTTCGACGGCCTGATCTCGACCCCCCACTGGAACACCATCAAGTCCGATCTCAGCCTGGCCGCTCCGGGCAAGTCGGGCGAGCTCGAGGTGTTCTCGGTGGCCGTGTTCCTCGCGATCGCGGCGGCAGTCTTCCTGGTGTTCGGGGGGTTTGCCTACGCCGCTGCGCGCGCCGCCGGATCGCGGAGCCGGCTCGTGCCGTCGCTGGCCGACCTGCTGCCGTCCATGTTGCCGATCGCGTTCGGCTACCTCATCGCGCACAACCTGCAGTACGTCCTGATCAACAGCCAGCTGATGCTGCCATTGTTCGGCAACCCGACGGGGCTGGAGAGCTGGCCGATCCACCTGCCGTACCCGTTCAACGACAGCTTCGAGGTCCACGTGGCCTTCCTGCCGAACTCGTTCTACTGGTACGCCGGCGTCGTCATCATCATCGCGGTCCACATCGTCGCCGTGGTCATCGCCCACCGGCACCTCACGCTGCGCAGCAAGGCCAGGGCCGACGCCCGCCGGGGTGAATACCGCTGGCTGGTCGCGATGGTCGCCTACACCATGCTGTCCCTGTGGCTGATCGCCCAGCCGCTGGTCAAGGAGGGTGGCTCGTCGTCCACCTCGTCGTCCCTGCCGGCTTCCCCGTCCGCCGCAACCGCACCGGCGGCTGCGTCTCGGTGACCGTCGTCGGCACGCGTCGGCGGGCCGCGCTGGCTCTCTCGGCGCTGGTCATCGCGTGGATCGCCGTGCCGGCAGCCGTCCCGCTCTACGACGGGATCAACTTCCCGGACGAGCCCTACCGCTACGTGGTGCCCCCAGCCGGCTATCAGAAGACTCCGCAACCGTTGTCGGCCAAGGGATCCAGCCCGGTCGCCGACTCGACCAACACGGCCACGATCTACGCCAACACCGACGAGCAGGCGCCGCAGGTCAACGTGGTCATCCCGAACCGCCTGCTGGCGGCACCGGCCGGGGCCCGTACGGTGACCGTCTCCGTCGTCCCCGTCGCGCCGGACCGCCAGCCCGCCAAGGGAAGCATCGACGGCAACCTCTACCGGGTCTCGGCCACTGCCGACCCGGCGGGGCCGGTCGCGTTCGCCCCGCCGCAGGGCGACCTCGCCACCGTCTCGGACGTGACGATGCGGGCGACCACGGCCCGCAAGCCCGGGCCGTCGTTCCTCTACCGCCCACAGCCCGCTCAGTCGTGGCGGGTGCTGAAGACCTTCACGTCCGGCAACGACGTCTACTCGACGCAGTTCGCCGGGTTCGGCGACTATGCCCTCGCCTTCGGGGTTGTCGCGTCGGCCCAGCACAGCGGCGACGGGCTGCAGATCCTGTTGTCCGTGCTGTTGGTCCTCGTGCTGGCGGCGGCCGCGATCGTCGTCGGCGTACGGGTCAGTCGCCGTCCGGCGCGCGAGTAGCGGCTACCAGCGCGGCTGGTCGGCCCCGTACGCCGGCAGGCCGCTGGGCCAGGACAGCGGCCGTCCGTCGAGGCTCCCGGGGGGACGGACCGCGGTCAGGCCGTCGATCCTGGTCAGCCACGGCGTCGGGTCGAACGCCCCCGGTGCGCGAGCGCCCTCCGGCCGGGGTAACGCCATCAGCCAGGACGCGGTGGCGGCCAGGGATAGCGTGCGCAGGTGGGTGCCGCCAGCGGATCGCTGCCGGAGCAGGCCATCCAGCGCCGCGGCAGCGATGAGGTAGCCGGTGCCGTGGTCGAGCAGCTGGCAGGGCAGCACGCCGGGTCGGTCCTCGCGGGCCTCGATGAGCGCGATGCCGGAAGCCGCCTGGACGAGGCTGTCGAAGCCTCGCCGCTCGACCAGCTCACCCCACGCCGAGAGCTGGACGGACACCAGCCCGGGATGCCGTTCGGCGAGGCCCTCGTCGTCGAGCCCGAACGTCGCCAGGGCGCCAGGGCGGTAGCCGTGCACCAGCACGTCGGCACGGTCGAGCAAGGCGTGCAGCCGGTCCGGCCCCCTACGGGCGTCGAGCAGGGCACTGCGTTTGCCGACGAAGCCGTCGACCACGTGCAACGGCAGCTCGGGCAGGTGCGGCGGGTCCAGCCGCAGCACGTCGGCGCCCAGGGCAGCGAGGAACCGGGTGCCCACCGGCCCGGCGATGACCCGGGTCAGGTCGAGGACGCGGATGCGCTCTCGAGCCGGCCGCGGGGGAGCGGTTCCGCTGACTGCGTGGCCGATCAACGGGTGCCGCGGCTGCCACTGCGACTCGGGCCGTACGGCCACCGCCAGGCCTCCCGCGGCGGTGACCCGGTCCTCCACCTCGGCGGCGGTCAGGTCGGCGAGTCTGGTGCCGACGCTGTCGGGATCACCTGCGGTGTCGGCCATCCCGAGTGCCGCGAGGAGTGCCCGGCGATGCCAGGCGTAGTTCGCGTGCGTGCGAACCCAGCCGTCCGCCACCGGCCAGAACCGTGACAGCGGGGCAAAGCCGGCATCGTTCGGCATTCCGTCCAGCTTGGCGTAGGCCTCGCTGCGGAAGGCGGCAGCGAGGTGGTCCCGATCGAGTGCGACGGCTGGGCGGTGGCCGGTGTCCTGGCCGGCGAGCCTGGCCGCTGCGGTCAGCGCTGCCGCCACGGTCGCGGCTGCGGCG
>JAWWOL010000283.1:0-5708 GCA_033851695.1 Frankiales bacterium | reverse complement strand
GGTGGGCGTCGAAGTGCACCAGGGCGATCGGCCCGTGCTGGGCGTGCAGGGCGCGGAGCAGCGGCAAGGCGATGGTGTGGTCCCCGCCGAGGGTGACGATCCGGTCGGCCTGGGTGAGCAGCCGCTTGGCCGCCGCCTCGATCGTCGCCACCGCCTCGAGCAGGTCGAACGGGTTGACTCCGATGTCCCCGGCGTCGGCAACCTGGTGCACCTCCCACGGGTGCACGTCGAGCTGCGGGTGGAACGGCCGGAGCAGCTTGGACCCCGCCCGCAGCGCCTGGGGCCCGAACCGGGCCCCAGGCCGGTAGGTCGTACCGCTGTCGAACGGGACGCCGAGGATCGCGACCGCCGCCCGCCCGACGTCCTGGAGCCGCGGCAGCCGGGCGAACGTGTCCGGCCCGGCGAAGCGCGGCAGCTCCAGTCCGTTGGGCGGGCCCACCGGCCCTGGCTCGGACGTCACAGGTCCAACAGGTATCGCCGTCGCTCCCAGTCGGTCACCTGGGCGTGGTAGTCGTCCCATTCCGCGCGTCGCATCTCGGCGTACTCCTTCACGAACTGCGGTGCGAAGACCTCGTGCACCAACGGGTCGGCCTCGAACGCCTCGACGCCTTCCAGCAGGTTACGCGGCAGCGGTACGGCGTCCACCCGACCGCCGACCCAGTCGTACGTCGCCGCCGAGACCGGCTCGCCGGGGTCGAGCGACTCGGCGATCCCCTCGAGGCCTGCGGCCAGCATCAGCGCCGAGGTGAGGTAGGTGTTCGCCGCCGAGTCGACGCCGCGGTTCTCCACCGCCGGCCGGTTGGCCGGCAGCCGCAGCATGCAGGAGCGGTTGTTATAACCGTAGGCGGCATACATCGGCGCCCAGGAGATCGAGCCGTCGGCCAGCCGAGGGGCCAGCCGCTTGTACGAGTTGACCGTCGGCGTCGCCAGCGCCGCCAGGGACCGGGCGTGCTTCATGATCCCGGCGACGAAGGAGTAGGCGGTCTTGCTCCAGCCCTGCCCGCTGGGGTCGTCGGCGTCGCGGAAGAGGTTCTGGCCGGTCTCGAGGTCCTCGAGGCTCATGTTGTAGTGGTGTCCCGAGCCCCAGCCGCCGGTCGTCGGCTTGGGCATGAACGTCGCGGTCAGCCCACACTGCTTGGCGACCTGGCGTGCCATCAGCCGGAACAGGGTGATCTTGTCCGCCATCGCCAGCGCGTTGTCGTAGGCGAAGTCGAACTCGAACTGCCCGTCGCCACCTTCGTGGTCGAAGGAGAAGACCCCGTACCCGAGGGTCTGCATCGCCGAGACCATCTTGTCCAGGAACGGCATCGCGTCCATCGTCGACTCGATGTCGTACGCGGGCGTGGGCCGGTTGGTGCCGCTCATCGCCATCGGCACCAGCGGGGCGGTGGGGTCGGTGACCTCCTTGAAGGCGTAGAACTCCGTCTCGACACCGAGGTTGAACCGCAGTCCCTGGTCGGCGGCCAGCGCCAGCTGCTTCTTGAGGATGGAGCGGGGGCACAGCGCCCACGGCTCGCGGCCGCCGAACGACATGTCCGCCGCCATCCAGGCGAACCGGGTGTCCCACGGCAGCACCTGCAGCGTCGAGACGTCCGGCATCGCCACGACCTCGTCCTCGTACGGGTTCATCGCGCCGAGGCCGCCCATGCCCCGCGGCGTGTAACGCTCGGAGCCGGCCAGCAGGTTGGGCAGGTGGTCGACCGGGACGAACTTCGACTTGGTCCGGCCCATCACGTCGATCCAGCCGCCGGTCACGTAGCGGACCCCGTCGTCGTGCAGCTGCTGGGCCAACCGGGCGTGCTCGTCGGCGAGTGGGTGGACGGTGTCCATGGTGACAACCTCCTGGTAGCTAAGCGAAGTAGGGAGGAACGGGAGCAATGCCGAGCGGTGGTTCTTCGGTACGGCCACGGACGACCCGCTCGGCGACGGCTGACGCGATCAGCTCGAGCAGGCTGCGGCCGAGCTCTGCCGTGGCCTCGGAGGGGCGGCCGGTGACGCCGTTCGTCGACAGTGCCGGGGCGGTGTAGCGGAACACCAACCCCTCGGTGCGGTCCTCGTCATCGGCGTCGGCGATCAGGCCGGTCCGTACGAGCTCCGGGGCGATCGCCAGCACCAACGACGTCTCGGCGCGGTTGGCGTGGATGTCCTCGCCGTCGCCGGTCGTCAGCGCGTACACCTCGGGATCGCAGGCCCACCAGTCGATCGCGCCGACCCGGAGCTCGGGGTGGTGCAGCCGCAGGACGTCGGTCGCGATGCCGATGGTGGCGGTGTTGCCGAGGTGCGCGTTGACGAACAGCAGCCGCTTGAGCCCGGACATCGCCGCCCACAGCGCGTACTGCCTGATCACCGCCGCCATCAGCTCCGGGCTGAGCGACAAGGTGCCGGGCAGGACGGTGCCATGGCCGTACGAGACCCCGACGGGCAGCGCCGGCAGCACCAACGCGCCCGTACGCTCCGAGGCCGCGTCACAGATCGCCTGCGCGACCAGGGTGTCGGTCCCGACCGGCAGGTGCGGGCCGTGCTGCTCGGTGGCGCCGACCGGGACGAGGCCGACGGCGTGCTGCGGACCGCCGAGCTGGTCCCGCACCTCCGGCCACGCCAGGTCGGCCCAGCGGGTCACAGGTCACTCGATTGCATACAAGAAGGGTGCTGGACGATCATGTCCGGCGGGGTTCGGCAGCGTTGCCCGCGCGTTAACCGCCGAATCGCCCGTTGGGCAGTGGACGCGCCAGGGCGCGGCCGTTGCCGTACGGCGGACCGGGCAGTCCCCGGGGTTGATCGCGGCGACACGTGGAAGGCTTTCCGGCATGACCGATCTTCAGGTGTGGGCGCCGAACGCCAGGCAGGTCGAGGTCGAGACCGGCGGCGAGCGGCACCCGATGTACGCGCGGGCTGACGGCTGGTGGCAGGCCTCGATCCTCACCCTGACCGCAGGGGACGACTACGCCTACGTCCTCGATGGTGGGGACCCGCTGCCCGACCCGCGTTCGGCGTGGCAGCCGCAGGGGGTGCACGGCCCGAGCCGACTGGTCGACCACGGCGCCTTCCCTTGGACCGACGGCAAGTGGCGCGGGACCCCCTTGCACGGCAGCGTCCTGTACGAGCTGCACGTCGGCACGTTCACCCCCGACGGCACCTTCGACGGCGTCGTCGACCGGCTCGACCACCTCGTCGAGCTCGGCGTCGACCTCATCGAGCTGCTGCCGGTCAACGGCTTCCCCGGCCGCTGGGGCTGGGGTTACGAAGGGGTCGACCTCTACGCCGTGCAGGACGCGTACGGCGGCCCCGAGGGGTTGAAACGCCTGGTGGACGCCTGCCACGCCCGCGGCATCGGCGTGATCATGGACGTGGTCTACAACCACTTCGGTCCGTCCGGCAACTACCTCCCGCGGTTCGGGCCCTACCTCACCGAGAAGCACAAGACGCCCTGGGGTGCGGCTGTCAACTACGACGACGCCGGGTCGGACGGGGTCCGCCGGTTCGTGCTGGACAACGCGGCGATGTGGCTGCGCGACTACCACGTCGACGGGCTGCGCCTCGACGCCGTCCACGCGATCATCGACACCTCGGCGACCCACCTGCTGGCCGAGCTGGCGGCCGAGGTCGAGGCCCTGTCGGCTCACCTGGGCCGCACCCTGTTCCTGATCGCCGAGAGCGACCTGAACGACCCGCGCGTGGTCACGCCCCTGGCGGCGAACGGCCTGGGCATGGACGCCCAGTGGTCCGACGACTTCCACCACGCGTTGCACACCGTGCTGACCCGCGAGCACGAGGGCTACTACAGCGACTTCGGCTCGCTGGACGACCTCGCGGCGGCCCTGACGGAGGGCTACGTCCACAGCGGCCGGTTCTCGAGGCACCGCGACCGCCGCCACGGGGCCCCGTACCGCGGGCTGTCCGGGCACCGGCTGCTCGGCTACCTGCAGGACCACGACCAGGTCGGCAACCGTGCGACCGGCAGCCGGATCTCGACCCAGGTGTCGGCCGGACTGCTGCAGGTCGGCGCCGCGCTGGTGCTGACCAGCGCGTTCACACCGATGCTCTGGATGGGCGAGGAGTGGGGCGCGCGCACCCCCTGGCAGTTCTTCACCGACCATGACGACGTCGAGCTGGGTCGAGCGATCACCGACGGCAGGCGGCGGGAGTTCGTCGCCTTCGGCTGGGACCCCTCGGACGTGCCGGACCCGCAGGACCCGGCCACGTTCGAGCGGTCACGGCTGGACTGGGCCGAGCTGGACCTGGACGCGCAGGGCGAGCACGCGTCCATCCTCGCGTTCTACCAGCGGTTGATCCGGCTGCGCCGCGAGCTGCCGGAGCTGACCGATCCGTGGCTCGACGCCGTGACGGTCGCGTACGACGACGACAAACGCTGGATCGCCGTGCACCGCGGCAGTG
The DNA here is from genome assembly GCA_033851695.1 of Frankiales bacterium. Classification (GTDB taxonomy): domain Bacteria; phylum Actinomycetota; class Actinomycetes; order JAWWOL01; family JAWWOL01; genus JAWWOL01. Next base: position 1,313 of record JAWWOL010000283.1, on the reverse strand, counting down.
TCGTCATCCTGGCCAACCTCGCGGCCGGCGAGCAGCGGCTGCCGACACCGGACCCGGTGGTCGACGTCCTGCTCGCCAGTGCCGAAGGGTTCATGTTCGACGCCGAGGGGATGACCCTGCCGGGCGAGTCCGTGGCCATCGCGAGGCTGTCGGGCTGACCCCCGTGGTTGGATCCGGTGTGGACGATCTCGAGACCGCCTATGCCTACCCATCGGAGCGCTGGCTGCGGTGCAACTTCGTGGTCTCCCCCGACGGCGCCGCGTCACTCGACGGCGGCTCGGAGCGGCTGTCCGGGCCGCCGGACAAGCGGCTGTTCGGCATGCTGCGTGCGCTGTGCGACGTGGTCCTGGTCGGGGCCGGAACTGCTCGCGCCGAGGACTACCAGCCCGTACGGATCGGTGATCGTCGGGCCGAGATCCGCGCCAGGCACGGGCTTTCCGCCTGTCCGCCGATCGCCGTCGTCACCCGGACCCTCGACCTCGACCTGACCAAGCCGCTGTTCACGCAGGCTCAGGCGCGGACGATCATCGTGACGTCCTCAGCGGTGCCGGTCGCACGGTTGGCCGAGGCCCGCGAGGTGGCCGACGTGATCGTGCACGACGATCTCGGCTCGGTGCCCCAGCAGCTGGCCGAGCTTGGACTTGGCCGGGTCCTGTGCGAAGGCGGGCCTGGCCTGTTCGGCGACCTGCTGCGGCTCGGGCTGGTCGACGAGCTGTGCCTCACGGTGAGCCCGACGCTGGTCGGCTCGCTGTCGGAGCACCGCCTCACCGGGTCGACGCCCCTGCCCCAACCGCTCAGCCTCACGCTGGCCGGGTCCCGTACCGAGGAGGACTTCGTCTTCCTGCGCTACCTCGTCCAGCGTTAGCTGAGCTCGTCCCCGCCGGCCAGCTCGTCGTCGACCTCCACGGAGCTCAGGCCGGCGCCGGGACCGGCCAGCTCCTGCTCCTCACCACTGCCGCCCTCGGTGTCGCTGCCGTCACTCGGGTCGCTGGGCAGGTCGGTCGTCTCGGTCATGGCTGCTCCTTTTTGCCGTAGGCAGGGTGGTGCCCCGTCCCGTGCCGCCGGAAAACCTGACAGGATCAGCCCGTGGACCTGCCTGTGATGCCTCCCGTGTCCCCCATGCTCGCCAAGGCCGTCAAGGGGATGCCGACCCCGGACAGCACCCCCGCCGGCCTGCTGTACGAGCCGAAGTGGGACGGCTTCCGGTGCATCGTGTTCCGCGACGGTGACGAGGTCGAGCTGGGCAGCCGCAACGAACGGCCGCTGACCCGCTACTTCCCCGACGTGGTCGAGGCGGTCAAGGCGCAGCTGCC
>JAWWOL010000217.1:0-3294 GCA_033851695.1 Frankiales bacterium | reverse complement strand
CCCGTCGGGTGAGACCAGCTGACCGACCGGCGTGACCTTGCCCTCGGCCGCGAAACCCCAGTCGAGCAGCGCCGCGTCCTCGCGCCAGACCTGGGTGCCGACCGTCGAGTGCATCAGCGTCGCGATGATGGTGTGGCCACCCCGGGTTGCGGCGCCGATGAACGTCGCCTGTGCTGCAAGGGTGAACCCGTTCTTGATCCCGATCGCGCCGGCGTAGTTGGCCAGCAGGTGGTCATGCGTGATCAGGGTCTCCGTCGTGCCCTTGGGCATCGTCCACTGGGCGTGCCGGGTGCCGACGTAGGCGCGGAAGTCCGGCATGGCAAGGCCGGCCCGGCCGATCAGCGCCAGGTCGTAGGCCGACGAGCGTTCGTTCGGCGCGTCGAGGCCGCTCGGCGTTCCCGCAGTCGTGTCGTAGGCCTTGAGGTACTTGGCTTCGGCGTTCATCGCCGCGACCGTCTTGCCGATGCCCCCGTACGCCCCGGCGAGGGCGTTCGCGGCGTCGTTGCCCGAGACGACGAGCATCCCGGTGAGCAGCATCTTGACCCGGTACGCGACCCCGCCGTTGACCGGCACGCAGGTGCACTCGGTCTGGGCGTCCTTGTACGAGGCGACGTAGACCTGGCACGGGTCGAGCCGCGGGATCAGCGTCACGGCGGTGAGCGTCTTGAGCGTGCTGGCCGGCCGGTAGAGACCGTGCGGGTCCTTGGCGGCGAGGATCTCACCGGTGTCGGCGTCCGCGATCACCCAGCTCGAGGCGGTGATGTTGGGGACGCTGGGCACGCCCGGCGCGGACTGGACCGCGGTGCCGCTGGTGCCCATCAGCGGACCACCGATCGGGCCCTCCGGCGCGATGGTCGGCTGGGAGGACGGGGGAGTCGTGATCTCGGGGCTCGGGTGGGCAGCAGCACTCGGGGCGCAGGGCACGGTCAGCGGCCCGGTGAACGGTGACACCACCGGGCGCGGCGTGTGCTTGACGGTCGGCGTGGCCGTCCCCGAGGCAGGACTCTTAGGCGTCACGGCCAGGGCCGCGGGCCCGGCGAACGTGGTGGCGGCGACCAGGGAAGCGGCCACTGCACGGGAGACCGTGCGGGCACGCTGGTGGCGGGGTGTCATGAACAGCATCGTCGGTCAGGCTACACATCCCGTCGCCTCGGTGGGCGTGCCGTGCCGCGATGTCCTTGGATTCACAGCATCTGTGATCCTCCCGACACTCCGGCATCCGGCCCCGTCGCGGCTCGTATGGTGAGCAGTGAAAGACTGAGGCGCATCCAAACGAAAGAGGTCTCTTCGGCATGGCCGCCAGCACTGTCTCGAGCACCAGCAGCGTCAATCCCCGTGGCGGCCCCCCGCAGCGACACCTGCGCACCGACCGTTGGTGGGTCGAGCCGGCGCTCACGGCCACGGTGCTGTTCCTGTTCGTCGTCTACTCGACGTGGCGGGCCTTCGAGGGCGCGAACTACTCAACCGCCGCCCAGCACCGCGACTACATCTCCCCGTTCTACTCGCCGTGCGTGGCTTCGAGCTGCCCGTCCGGGGTCCGCTGGTTCAGCATCGACATCGCCCGCTGGATCTCCCCGGCGCTCTACATCTTGATCTTCCCGCTCGGTTTCCGGCTCACCTGCTACTACTACCGCAAGGCCTACTACCGCGCCTTCTGGCTCTCGCCGCCGGCGTGTGCCGTCTCCGAGCCGCACCGGAGCTACAGCGGCGAGACGAAGTTCCCGCTGATCATGCAGAACGTGCACCGGCTGTTCCTCTACGCGGCCACGATCTTCAACATCATCCTGACCTACGACGCCTTCGCCGCGTTCTTCGGCTTCGACGGCCGATCCTTCGGCATGGGGGTCGGCACCCTGGTGCTGCTGGCCAACGCAGCACTGCTCTGGCTCTACACGTTGTCCTGCCACTCCTGCCGGCACCTCATCGGCGGTCGGATCAACCACTTCTCCAAGCACCCGGTGCGTTACAAGGCCTGGACCTTCGTCTCCAAGCTCAACGCCCACCACATGCGCTACGCGTGGATGAGTCTGGTCGGTGTTGCCGCGACCGACTTCTACGTTCGCCTGATCGCCACCGGCGCCTTCCACGACCCGAGGTTCTTCTAGATGCCTGAGTACGAGTCCCACGAGTACGACGTCGTCGTGGTCGGTGCCGGCGGCGCCGGCATCCGCGCAGCGATCGAGGCCTCCCGGCAGGGCGCCAAGACCGCGCTGCTCGGGAAGTCCTTGCTGGGCAAGGCCCACACGGTGATGGCCGAGGGCGGCATCGCCGCCGCGATGGGCAACGTCTACGAAGAGGACAACTGGAAGGTCCACTTCCGGGACACCATGCGCGGCGGCAAGATGCTGAACAACTGGCGGATGGCCCAGCTGCATGCCCAGGAGGCCCCCGACCGGGTCCTCGAGCTCGAGGAGTGGGGTGCGCTCTTCGACCGTACGAAGGACGGCCGCATCCTGCAGCGCGACTTCGGTGGCCACCGCTACGCCCGGCTCGCCCACGTCGGTGACCGGACCGGCCTGGAGATGATCCGCACCCTGCAGAACCACGCGATCCACCAGGGCATCGACGTGTTCATGGAGTGCAAGGTGGTCCGGCTGCTTACTGATAAGCATGGCGGCGATTCCATTAGCGGCGCACTGGCCTACTGGCGCGAGTCCGGCAAGTTCGTCACGTTCAACACCAAGGCCGTGATCCTCGCCACCGGCGGCATCGGCAAGGCGTGGAAGGTCACCTCCAACTCCTGGGAGTACACCGGCGACGGCCAGGCGCTCGCGCTGTGGGCCGGTGCCGACCTCATCGACATGGAGTTCGCGCAGTTCCACCCGACCGGCATGGTCTGGCCGCCGTCGGTGCGCGGCATCCTCGTCACCGAGGGCGTTCGCGGTGACGGCGGCACCCTACGCAACTCCGACGGCAAGCGATTCATGTTCGACTACGTCCCCGAGGTCTTCCGGTCCGAGACCGCAGAGACCGAGGAGGAGGCCGACCTCTGGTACGAGGACCACTCCAAGGCCCGGCGCACCCCTGATCTGCTGCCTCGCGACGAGGTGGCCCGCGCGATCAATGCCGAGGTCAAGGCCGGCCGAGGCAGTCCCCACGGCGGCGTCTTCCTGGATATCGCGTCCCGGCGCGACGCCGACTACATCAAGCGGCGACTGCCGTCGATGTATCAACAGTTCATGGAGCTGGCCGACGTCGACATCACCAAGGTTCCGATGGAAGTGGGACCGACCTGCCACTACATGATGGGCGGCCTGAGGGTCGATGCCGAGACGACCGCCACGACAATTCCCG
>JAWWOL010000173.1:0-9397 GCA_033851695.1 Frankiales bacterium | reverse complement strand
ACCTCCGTGGGGTGGATGTCCATCCTTGGAACCGCTTCCGGTACCGGTCCCGGAGGTTGCACCCGGCGGCTGTTGCCGGGCCCCGGACCTCGGACGGAGTGAGCATGCGCGTCACCATCGCCGACGTAGCGGCCAGGGCCGGGGTCAGCAAGACGACCGTCTCCCGGGTGCTCAACGTCAAGTCCGACCTGGACGAGCGGACCGCCGAGCGGGTCCGCGCGGTGATCGCCGAGCTGGGGTACGTGCCGAGCTCCGGCGCCGTGGGTCTCGCCCGTGGCCGCACCCGCATCCTCGGGGTCCTGGTGCCCTCCCTCAGCTGGCCCTGGATGGGGGACGTCCTGCAGGGCGTCGTCGACGTGGTCGAGCCGGAGTCGTACGGGCTGTCGCTGTTCACCTGCACCCGCGGCGAGGAGTCGATGCGCCAGTTCGCCACGCAGGTCTCCGCCAAGTCGTTCGACGGCCTGCTGGTGATCGAGCCCGAGGGCACGCTCGACTACATCGCCGGCCTGCACGCCAAGGGTCTGCCGGTCGTCATGATCGACGACCGCGGGCACCAGCCGCTGTTTCCGTCGGTGGCCACGACCAACCGGGCCGGTGCCGAGGATGCCGCCCGGCACCTGCTCGAGCAGGGCCGCCGCCGGCCGGTCGTGGTCAGGGGCGAGCAGCGGTTCGGCTGCACCGAGGAGCGGCTCGCGGGCTTCGGCGAGGTCTATGCCCAGGCCGGCTTCCCGATCCCGGAGGCGCACGTCGTGGACGGCGACTTCACGTTCGAAGGTGGCCAGGCGGCCGTCAGGGGACTGCTCGAGGCGGGGGTGGACTTCGACGCCGTCTTCGCGCACAACGACCTGTCCGCGGCCGGGGCCGTGCAGGCGCTGCGGGAGGCACGCCTCGGGGTCCCGCACGACGTGGCCGTCGTCGGGTTCGACGACATCCCGCTGGCGGTGCACACCGATCCCGGGCTCACGACCATCCGGCAACCGCTGCGGGAGATGGGCGCCGCCGCCGCCCGCATGCTGCTCGCCCACTTCGAGGGGGCACCGATTCAGCAGACCCGGCAGGTTCTGCCCACCAGCCTTGTCGTCCGCGGCTCCTCCGTACCTGTTTGACAACGATTCGACCCGGAGTCTGGGTGGTTACGGCCACAAAGTGAAGAGTGTCCGGTGGGAGCGTGGCCACACCGGGCCGGCAAGACCTCGTCCGTTCGTGACCAACGCTGTCGAAGCACCGAAGGGAAGTCAGTTCGTGGAGGCACCCGGTTCGTTCCCAGCCGATTTCGTCTGGGGTGTGGCGACGTCCGCGTACCAGATCGAAGGCGCGCACGACGTGGACGGCCGCGCTCCGTCGATCTGGGACACGTTCTGCCGGCAGCCCGGGGCGATCGCCGGCGGGGACAACGGTGACGTGGCGTGCGACCACTACCACCGCTGGCGCGAGGACCTCGAGCTGGTCGAGCAGGTCGGCGCCGCCGCCTACCGCTTCTCGGTGGCCTGGCCGCGCGTCGTCCCCGGCGGCACCGGGCCGGTCAACCAGAAGGGGCTCGACTTCTACGACTCGCTGGTCGACGGCCTCCTGGCCAAGGGCATCACGCCTTTCGTGACCCTCTACCACTGGGACCTTCCGCAGGCGCAGCAGGACAGGGGCGGCTGGCCGGAGCGGGAGACTGCCTTCGCCTTCGCGGACTACGCCTCGGTGGTCGCCGCGGCCCTCGGTGACCGGGTCACCAACTGGGCCACTCTCAACGAACCGCTCTGCTCCGCGTGGCTGGGTCACCTCGAGGGCGTCATGGCCCCCGGCGTCAAGGACATCGCGGCAGCCGTGCCGGCATCGTTCCACCTGCACCTGGCGCACGGTCTCGGGGTCCAGGCGATCCGGGCGGCCGCGCGGCTGCAGCCCTCGGTCGGCATCGTCAACAACCTCAGCCCGGCCTACCCGGCCACCGATCGGCCCGAGGACGTCGCAGCGGCCGTGCGCGCCGACGGGCACACCAACCGCTGGTGGCTGGACCCGATCCATGGCCGCGGCTATCCCGCTGACATGATCGAGGTCTACGGTGTCGAGCCGCCGGTGGTCGGCAACGACCTCGAGGTGATCGCGCAGCCGCTGGACCACCTGGGCGTCAACTACTACTTCCGCGAGGTCGTCAGGGACGACCCGACGGGCAACGGTCCGAGGCTGGCCCTCGCCCGCGTGCCTGGTGCGCTCGAGACCTCGATGGGCTGGGAGGTCTTCCCCCAGGGACTCGAGGACATCCTCGTCCGGGTCGCCGATGACTATGCCCCGTGCAAGATCTACGTCACCGAGAACGGCTCGGCCTGGGAGGACACCCCCGGCCCAGGCGGCAGTGTCGACGACGTCCGACGCGCCGAATACCTCGAGACCCATATCGAGGCGTGTGCGCGCGCCCGGCTGCGGGGAGCCCCCGTCGAGGGCTACTTCGCCTGGTCGCTGCTCGACAACTTCGAGTGGGCGTACGGCTACGAGAAGCGCTTCGGGATCGTGCACGTCGACTACGCCACGCAACAGCGCACGATCAAGGCGAGCGGTCGCCGTTACGCGGAGATCGTCGCTGCGCACTGCGACCAGGCGGACGGAATCGTGGCGTGATGACCGCGACCCCCGGGCTCGCCCCCTTCGTCGGGAGGGACTGACCATGCGCATCTTCCTTCGGCGTCTCGGCTTCTACCTGCTGGCCGCCGTCGCCGCCGTCACACTCGACTTCTTCATCCCGCGGCTGGTCCCCGGTGACCCGGTCCTGACCGCGCTGGCTCAGCTCAAGGGCAGCGCGACCCCCGGTGCCCTGGCGGCGCTGCAGGCGCAGTACGGCGAGGGCCCGAGTCATCCGGGCCTGTGGCACCAGTACATGCACTTCTGGAACATGCTGCTGCACGGCGATCTGGGCCTGTCACTGAGCCTCGGTAACACCCCGGTGACCACGATCATCGGCCAGCACATCTGGTGGACGGTCATCCTCGTCGGCATGGCGACCGTGATCAGCTTCGTCGTCGGCACGCTGATCGGGACCCTCGCCGCATGGCGGCGGGGCACCTGGATCGAGTCGCTGCTGCCGCTGACCACCTTCCTGCAGGCGATGCCGTACTTCTTCTTCGCCACCCTGCTGGTGCTGTTGTTCGCGGTGAAGCTCAACTGGTTCCCGGCCCAGGGCGGCTACGACACGTTCAGCAGCACCGTAGGACTCAACGGGGCCTTCATCACCGACGCGCTCTCGCACGCGATCCTGCCCGCGCTCACCATCGTGGGTGCGTCCCTGGCCGGCTGGATCATCGGCATGCGCAACCAGGTCGTCACGGTCGCGGACGAGGACTACGTGCTCCTCGCCGAGGCGGCGGGACTGCCGCAGCGGCAGGTGGTCTGGTACGCGATGCGCAACGCGATCCTGCCCCAGGTCTCCAGCTTCGCGCTCGCCCTCAGCTTTGTCGTCGGCGGCTCCCTGCTCACCGAGATCGTCTTCTCCTACCCGGGCATCGGCTTCATCCTGCTCTCGGCGGTCAAGAGCCTCGACTACTCGCTGGTGCAGGGCATCTTCCTGGTCATCACCTTGGTCGTGCTGGCCGCCAACTTCGTCGCCGACATCGTCTATGTCGCGCTCGACCCACGCACGCGACAGGAGGCCTGAGCACCGTGGAGATCGTTGACGTGTCCAAGGAGCAGCAGCCGCCGCAGACGCCGCTCGTGGCCGGGCCGCGCAGGCGCCGCCCCAAGCTGCGCATCACCAAGTCCAAGAAGATGCTGGCCGGGCTGGTCATTCTCGGGTTCTTCGTGGTCCTGGGGATCATCGGCCCCTGGGTCGCGCCGTACGACCCCAATGCCCTCGGCAACCTGACCGGGCCCGGAGGCACCCAGTCGCCGGGCGGCCATCACCTCCTCGGCCAGACCACCATCGGCGGCGACATCTTCTCCCAGCTGCTGGCAGGCGCCCGTCCCACGATCGAGGTGGCGTTCCTCTCCGGGGTCATCGCCACCGCGCTGGCGATCGTCATCGGCATCACCGCCGGCTACATGGGCGGCCTCGTCGACGAGGTGCTGTCCTTGACGGCCAACGTGTTCCTGGTGCTGCCGGCGCTCCCGTTGCTCATCGCCATCGGCGCCTTCCTCGGCCCCGACCGGGCTGGCAACCCCTGGGTGGTGTCCCTCATCATCGCCGCCACCGGCTGGGCCTGGGGAGCTCGGGTGATGCGCGCCCAGGCGATGTCCATGCGCAACCGTGACTTCGTCGAAGCCGCCCGCATCGGCGGCGAGAGCACGGCCAGGATCATCCTGGCCGAGATCATGCCCAACCTCAGCGCCGTGATCGCCTCGTCCTTCCTCTTCACGACGATCTACGCGATCGGCACCTACGTGGGCCTGGGCTTCCTCAACGTCGTGTCGGCCGGCCCGCACTACAACTGGGGCACCATGCTCTTCGACGCGACGTCGAGCTCGGCGGTGGAGGCCGGGTCCTGGTGGTGGTACGTCCCGCCGGGCCTCGCCATCGCGATCCTGGGGATGTCGCTCGCGCTGATCAACTTCGGCATCGACGAGTACATCAACCCGCGGCTGCGGATCGCCAAGCCGGCCAAGGGCACCAAGGTCAAGCTCCGCCCGCAGCTGGGCTTCACGCCCGTCGTCCGCAAGCGTCCGGTCGCCGGCGGCGCGCACTCCGGCGGGTCCCGCGTCCAGCTGGAGGAAGCACCGTGAGCGTCACAGAAGACCCGGCAGTCCCGGTGGCGTCCGCAGCTGGGCAGGCGCTCGGCGAGACGCTGCTCGAGATCCGCGGTCTCAGCGTCGACTACGGCCTGGGCGACGAGCCGGTGCACGCCGTCGACGACGTCGACCTGGTGATCCGTCGCGGTGAGGTCGTCGGCCTCGCCGGCGAGAGCGGCAGTGGCAAGTCGACGCTGGCCTATGCGGTGTCGCGGCTGCTCCGCGACCCCGGGGTCATCACCGCCGGCGAGGCCTACTTCTACGACTACCCCAAGGGCACCTACCGCGAGGTCGGGGACGGTGCCGCGGGTGGACCTGTCCGTACGCCCCGGCAGGTCGACCTGCTGACCAGCGACAAGAACGTGATCCGTGCCGTTCGCTGGTCGGAGATCGCGGTGGTGTTCCAGAGCGCCCTGCACGCGCTCAACCCGGTGCTGCGCATCGGCCGCCTGATCGACGACGTGCTCAAGACCCACGAGAAGCACATGTCCCGGGTCGAGCGCCGGGCCAGGGCCGAGGAGCTGCTCGAGATCGTCGGCATCAGCTCGGACCGGCTCAGCAGCTATCCGCACGAGCTGTCCGGCGGCATGCGCCAGCGGGTCATGATCGCCGTGGCGATCGCCCTGCGGCCGAGCCTGCTCATCATGGACGAGCCGACCACCGCCCTCGACGTGGTGATCCAGCGCGAAATCCTCGAAGAGCTGATGGACCTGCGCGAGCGGCTCGGGTTCAGCATCCTGTTCATCACCCACGACCTGTCCCTGCTGATCGAGATCGCCGACACCATCGCGGTGATGTACGCCGGCAAGCTGGTCGAGAAGGCGCCGGCGAAGTCGCTGTTCCACGCCCCCCGGCACCCCTACACGTACGGGTTGACCAAGTCCTTCCCGTCGCTGCACGGCGACAAGAAGGTCATGACCGGCATCGAGGGCTCGCCCCCCGACCTGCGCCACGTGCCGTCGGGCTGCCCGTTCCACCCGCGCTGCGCCTGGGCGATGGAGGAGTGCAGGACCAAGGTGCCGCCGGCGCTCGAGCTGCACGACATCGGCGGGAGCCGCCAGGTGCTGTGCTGGCTCCAGGACGGAGCCCATGAGGTGCCGCCGGAGCTCGACGCCACGCCGCCGGCCGCCGGCACCGAGCAGGCACGGCCGAGCATGCGCGTGCACGGCACGTCCGTACGCGCCCACGGCCCGGCCGAAGGAGGAGTTGCCCCGTGACCGCTGAGGCCACCACCCCCCGCCTGCGCGACGACGGTGCGGGCACGCCCCTGCTCGAGGCCGTCGACATCACCAAGCACTACCACGTCAGGGAGGGCCGCTTCGGTCGGACCATCGTGCACGCGGCCGAGAACATCTCGGTCGCCCTCCACCCAGGCACGGTCACTGCCGTCGTCGGTGAGAGCGGCTCCGGGAAGTCGACCCTGTCGCGGATGCTCGCGCGGACCCAGAGCCTGACCTCCGGCACGCTCCTCTTCGACGGGCACGAGGTGGACCTGCGCAAGAAGGCCGGCGCCGACTACCGCCGCGCCGTCCAGCTCGTGCTGCAGGACCCGTTCGCCTCGCTCAACCCCGTGCACGACGTGCGCTACATCCTCGGCCGGCCGCTGAAGATCCACGGCAAGGGCGGGGACAACCTCGAGGAGGCCATCCTCAACCTGTTGCGCCGGGTCAGCCTCACCCCGGCCGAGCAGTTCATCGACAAGTACCCGTACGAGCTGTCCGGCGGTCAGCGTCAGCGCGTGTCGATCGCTCGCGGTCTTGCGGTCGAGCCCAGGGTGCTGCTCGCCGACGAGCCGGTCTCGATGCTCGACGTGTCGATCCGGCTCGGGGTCCTCAACCTGCTGGCCGACCTGCGCGACCGCGAGCGACTGGCCATCCTCTACGTGACCCACGACATCGCGTCGGCCCGCTACCTCGCCGACACGATCATGGTCATGTACGCCGGCCGGGTCGTCGAGTCGGGTCCGGCTGACCAGATCACCAACGCTCCCCAACACCCGTACACCCAGTTGTTGCTGAGCGCTGCCCCCGACCCCTACGTGGACGAGAAGCCGTGGCTGGGCGCTGCGGGCGCCCCGCCGTCGCTGGTCCGCCCCCCGTCGGGTTGCCGGTTCCACCCGCGCTGCCCGTACGCGATGCCCATCTGCTCCGCCGAGCTCCCCCCAACTTTCCCTGTCGAGGACGGGCATGGCGCCGCGTGCTGGCTGCACAGCACCGAGGCGCTCTCCCCCGCCCAGACAGGGGATCGAACTTTGCCCACGCGAGCCACTCCCGCGGGCGAAGAAAGCACGTGATGAGGATCCACGTACGGCCGACGGGGACGCCCGCAAGCCGCACGACCAAGCGGGCGCCTCCCTCGGGGTGTCGCCCGCGATCGAGATCAGAAGTCGCCGGTCAGCCCCCTACCTCTGGGCGCCGGAGGGGCTAGCGCCACCGCCGTGTCCCCACGTCGGCCGCAAGCCCTGTGTGGCAACAAAAGGTTCGCGCCGTTTTCGATCGTCGGCACCGAACGCCGACATGTTTTGGAGAGGTTCCTATGCTTCGCAGATCCGTCACGGGTGCCGTGGTGGGCGTCCTCGCCCTCACGGCAGCAGCCTGTTCGAGCTCCAGCTCGACGCCCAAGGCCGGTTCCAGCACGACCGCGGCCTCTACCTCCGCCTCCGCACCCGCTACCTCAACCGGGGCCACATCGGCGCCCGCCAGCACCGGCGCTCCGAGCGCCACGGCCCCCGCCGCCACCGGCGGAGCCGGTCACGGCGGGGTCACGCTCGCCGCGAGCGCTCCGCTGTCCACCAAGCAGGGAAGCAAGCCGCTCACGGTCGAGAACAACCCGATCCCCAGCCTCGAGGACAACTTCAACGCGTTCGACTCCAACGGCTTCGGCTACAAGCTGAACGTCGAGGGCCTGTTCTACGAGCCGTTGCTGATGTTCAACGACCTCAAGCCCAACACCGCCTACCCGTGGCTCGCCACGGACTTCGCGTGGAACACCGACGGCACGCAGATCACCTTCACCCTGCGCAACGGTGTCAAGTTCAGCGACGGCACGCCGCTGACCGCTGACGACGTGGCCTACACCTTCCAGGTGATGAAGGACACCCCCGCCGCCAACCGGTCGGGTCTGCCGATCGACAGCGCCAAGGCCGTCGGCACCAACCAGGTCACGGTCACCTTCACTGCGCCGCAGTTCCAGAACATCTTCAACATCGCCGGCCAGACCTACATCGTGAAGAAGAGCGTCTACAACGCCGCGCCGGACGCGTCCAAGTTCGCGGACAAGACCCCGATCGGCACCGGCCCGTACACGCTAGCCAAGTTCAGCCCGCAGGGCCTGACGTTCAAGGCCAACCCGGGCTACTGGGGTGGCACGCCGCCGGTCCCGCAGGTCAACGTGCCGTCGTTCTCGACGAACGACGTCGCGCTGCAGCAGCTGGCGCAGGGCAAGATCGACTACGCCGGTAACTTCATCGACCAGATCCAGAAGACCTTCGTCGCCAAGGACCCGGCGCACAACAAGTACTGGTTCCCGGCGATCAACGTCGTCAACTTGATCTTCAACGTCGGCCCGAACGGTCCGAAGGCGCTGCAGGACCCGGCCGTCCGCAAGGCCATCAGCGCCGGCATCGACCGCACCAAGGTCGCCGGTCAGGCCGAGCAGGGCTACGAGGCTCCGGCCACGTCGTCCAGCGGCCTGCTCCTGCCCAACTTCGCCAGCCTGGTGCCGGCCGCCTACAAGAACGACCTGAAGCCCGGCGTCGACGCGGCTTCGGTCAGCAGCATCCTGACGGCTGCCGGGTACGCCAAGGACGCCAAGGGCTTCTGGGCCAAGGGCGGCAACGAGGTCGCGTTCAAGATCGAGGACCCGAGCGCGTACACCGACTACTACAACGCTGCCAAGATCATGGCCGCTGACTTCCAGAAGCTTGGCATCAACGCCACGGCTCTCGGTGTCGACCCGAACAAGTGGTACGCCGACCTTGCGGCCGGTAGCTTCGACACCGCGATCCACTGGAGCGTCTCCGGCCCGTCCCCGTACGCGACGTACCAGGGCTGGCTGGACCCGGCGCTGGTCACCGGCGGCAACGCCAAGAACGCCCCGAACAACTTCGGCCGCTTCATCAACAACGATGCCAAGGCTGCGCTCGCGGACTACGCCAAGGCCGGCACGGCCGAGGCTTCGGCCACCGCGATCAACGCTCTTGCGAAGATCATGAACGAGCAGGTCCCGGTTGCGCCGATCATGTACGCCGCCGGCTGGTACGAGTACAACACCAAGAACTACAGCGGCTGGGTCGACAAGGACCACCAGTACATGGACCCGGCCCCGAACCCTGCCGGTGTCGCCTACGTGATCCTGCACCTCACGCCCAACTGATCTAGCCCCAGCTCGTAGAACATCAGTGGCCTGCCCGGCCGGTGCCTCGCACCGGTCGGGCAGGCCCTTTCCGTGATCCCATCGACACTCCGGCGATTGCCAGGCCCTGCGCGCCGGGCGGTGTCTCGGGGGCTGGACCGCCTGCACGGCGACGTCACACCGGTCCAGGACAGCGGCAGGCTGCTGCCGTTCGGCGTGGCGACGCCGGCCACAATCCTTGCTGCGTAGGCAGAACCCGGCGTCCAGGTGGGCATCTGCGCCGCCGCTCCGCGCGACGTCACCACCGTCGACCTACCGCCGTGACAGAGATTCTTCAATGTTG
>JAWWOL010000147.1:0-9895 GCA_033851695.1 Frankiales bacterium | reverse complement strand
TCCTCCTACTACCAGAACGGCTTCTACGGCCAAGGCGTCGGTGTCGCGCTGGTCGACTCCGGCGTCGTGCCCGAGGACGGCCTGCGTCACAACGTCTACTTCGGCCCGGACTTCACGCCCGAGGCCGCCGACCCGACGCTGAAGTACCTCGACACCTACGGCCACGGCACTTTCATGGCCGGCCTGATCAGCGGCCGCACGGATGCGGCGACCCGCCCGTACAGCGACCCGGCCAACTACGTCGGCATCGCGCCTGAGTCCACCCTCGTCAGCCTCAAGGTGGCCGACAACCAGGGCAACACGCAGGAGTCGGCGGTCGTCGCCGCCGTCGACTGGGCCACCCAGCACATGACGGACAAGAACCTCAACATCCGGGTCCTCAACCTGTCCCTGGGCGCCAATGACGTCGGCTACGCCAACGACCCGCTCGCCGCAGCCGTCGAGCGGGCGTGGAGCTTCGGCATCACCGTGGTCAGCGCCGCTGGCAACGACGGCACCGCCGGTATCGACCTGCCTGCCGTGGACCCGTACGCGATCGCCGTCGGCGCGCTCGACAACCAGAACACCCCCGCGCCCGGTGACGACACGGTCGCCTCGTTCTCCAACACCGGCGCCGGCGGCCGCAACCCGGACCTGGTCGCTCCCGGGACGCACATCGTCGGGCTGCGCGACGTCGGCAGCTACATCGACAACACGTTCAGCAGCACCGGCGCGGTCACCGGCAGCCTGTTCCGGGGCAGCGGCACGTCGGAGGCTGCCGCCATCACGTCCGGCGCCGCGGCGCTGGTCATCTCGCAGCACCCCAACATCACGCCCGACCAGGTCAAGGGCATCCTCAGCGGTACGGCCCGCTCGATCGTCGGCTCGACCTGGGCGACGGCCGGACCCGGCGAGCTCAACCTCGGCGGTTCCTACGGGGCGGCCATCCCGAACACCACGACCACGGCGGCCCACGCGGCCGGCTTCGGCAGCTTTGCCACCAGCTTGTGGGGCGGCACCTGGTCCGGCAACGTGTGGCAGTCGCCTCCCAACACCGACGTGCTGCTCTCGCAGGGCAAGCAGGCCACCGCCTCCTCGCAGGAGAACTCGAGCGTGCCCGCCTCAGCGGCCGTGGACGGTGACCCCGGGACCCGCTGGGGCAGCGCGTTCAGCGACAACCAGTGGCTGACGGTGGACCTGGGCGCCTCCGCGACCATCGACTCGGTCACCCTGAACTGGGAGACCGCCTATGCCAAGGGCTTCCAGCTCCAGGTCTCGAACGACAACAGCACGTGGACGACGATCTACTCGACGACGACCGGCGCCGGCGGCGTGCAGAAGCTCGGCGTCAGCGGCAGCGGCCGCTACGTGCGGATGTACGGCACCACCCGCGCCACGTCCTACGGCTTCTCGCTCTTCGAGCTGCAGGTCAACGGCTACTGGACAGCGCAGGCCTGCAGCACGGCGAACGCGGCACTCGGCAAGACCGCCACGGCCTCGTCGTACGAGAACGCCGGCGCCTACCCGGCCTCCGCGGCGGTGGACGGCAGCAGCACGACCCGCTGGTCGAGCGCGGCGGCGGACGGTCAGTGGCTGCAGGTCGACCTGGGCAGCCCCCAGGCACTGTGCATGGTCTCGCTGAGCTGGGAAGCCGCGTACGCAACGGCGTTCCAGCTGCAGGCGTCGCTCGACGGGACGAGCTGGAGCACGGTCTACGCCACCACGACCGGTACCGGCGGCCTGCAGAACCTGCCCGTCGCCGGCAACGCCCGCTACGTGCGGATGTACGGCACGGCCCGCGCGACCGGCTTCGGCTACTCGCTGTACGACCTGCAGGTCCGCACCACGAGCGGGGCCGCCACGACGGCCGTCGCCGAGGGAGACGGCGGCACGGTGTCGGGGTCGCGCTGGACCGGCTCACGGTGGACCGGTACGACCTGGGCCGGCTCGCGCTGGACCGGCTCGCGCTGGACCACGGCCACCTGGGCCAACCGCGCCTGGAAGTAGGTCCTCCCGAGCGGGCGGCGTTGCCGAAACGTGATATCCGCTGCGGAGGAACCGATCTTGCGCCGTTCGGCCTATCCGTCCACGCGGTCGGCCGACCGAGAGCCGCCAGCAATCCGGACATGCAGTGACGGAGTCCCCAAACAAGTACGCAAGTTCTGAACAACGCAACGAAAGATCTTGGCGATCGGGTTATTGCACTCGGTGACTGATCGACGACACTGAGTGACAACACTTCGTTACGGAGAGGTACGAAATGCAAGCACTCGGTGTCAGTTGGGGCGAGCGCAAGGGCCGCAGACGGTTTACCGCCGCCATGGTCGCCGCCACCGCACTGCTGCTGCCCGCCTCGGCCAACGCCGGCGGAACGGGTACGCACAGCACTGTCCTCCAGCAGGTCATCGTCCAGGCCCTCCCCGGTGCCCTGACGCAGGCCGAGGAGGCGATCCGGTCCGCAGGTGGCGTGGTCACCCGCGAGCTCAGCATCGTCAACGGGTTCGCGGCCACCGTGCCCGCCGGCAGCACCCAGCTCATCGGCCGCAGCGAGGGCGTGCTGGCGGTAACCCCTGACCGTCCACTGCACGTGCTCGGCTCCAGCTACACCCCGTCCTCCGACCCCGGGTCGCCCACGGCCCTCCAGGCGCAGACGGGCGCGAGCACGTACTGGAAGAACGGCTACTACGGCCAGGGCGTCGGCGTTGCCGTCATCGACTCCGGTGTGGTGCCCGAGGACGGCCTGCGCAACGTCTACTACGGCCCCGACTTCTCCCCGCAGGTCAGCGACAGCTCGCTGAAGTTCCTGGACACCTACGGGCACGGCACGTTCATGGCCAGCCTCATCGCCGGCCGCGCCGGCGCGGCGACCCGCCCGTACACGAACCCCGACAACTTCGTCGGCATCGCCCCCGAGGCGACGCTGGTCAGCATCAAGGTGGCGGACGCGCTGGGCAACACCACCGAATCCGCCGTGGTGGCGGGGGTCGAGTGGGTCGTGCAGCACATGTACGACAACCAGATCGGCGTGAACAACATCCGGGTGATCAACCTCTCGGTCGGCGTGCCGGACTCCGGCTACCAGAACGACCCGCTGGCCGCCGCGATCGAGAAGGCCTGGAGCTCCTGCATCACGGTGGTCGCCTCCGCCGGAAACGACGGGACGCCCGGGCTCACCCTGCCGGCGGCGGACCCGTACGCGATCGCAGTCGGCGCCGTCGACAACCAGAACACCGTCTCCACCGCCGACGACAAGGTCGCGTCCTTCTCCAACACGGGCAACGGCAAGCGAAACCCTGACCTGGTCGCTCCCGGCACGCACGTGGTCGGCCTGCGCGACTCGGGCGGCTACATCGACAACACCTACGGCTCGAGCGGCCAGGTGGCGAACAGCTTCTTCCGCGGCAGCGGGACGTCCGAGGCCTCGGCGATCGTCGCCGGCGCAGCGGCCCTGCTCATCTCGCAGCACCCGGATCTCAACCCCGACGTGGTCAAGGCCCTGCTCATGGACAGCGCGAAGCCGCTGCCCGGGGCGACCGCCGCCAGTCAGGGCGCCGGCCAGCTGAACCTGACCGCGGCGTACACCCAGTCCCTGCGGAACGTCTACGCAAGCTGGCCGCACGCGACGAACTGGGACCAGTTCGGCACCGACCAGTGGGGCGGGACCTGGGCGAACCGGGTCTGGCAGTCGCCCACCTACTCCACCGTGTCCGGTGGCGAAGGTGGCACGCTGTCCGGCTCCCGCTGGACCGGCTCCCGCTGGACTGGTGGCACGTGGACCGGCTCCCGCTGGACCGGCGGCACGTGGAGTGGCGCGATTTGGGCCAATCGGTCCTGGAGTTGACAGGCTAACGAACCGAAGGCAGAACGATGACCACGCGGACCGCGACGACGAGCAGCCCTGTGCGAGCGCTTAGCGCCAGCACGCGGATCGGCATGCTCACAGCAGCGGTGCTCGTGGCGACGGCGGGGCTGTACGCGGGACTGCACCACCAACCCGCGTCCAGCCCCGCCTTCCACATCAGCTGGTGGGCGCTGGCGCCGATGGTCTACCTGGCCGAGGTCAGCCTCGTCCACCTGCACTTCCGGCGGGACAACCACTCCTTCTCGCTCAGCGAGGTGCCGCTGGTCCTCAGCCTGCTGTTCAGCCCCTCCTGGGAGATCCTGCTCGGCCAGGTCGTCGGGGCGGCCGTCGCCTTCGGCCTGCACCGGCGGCTGTCGCCGCTCAAGTTCGTTTTCAACCTCGCCGTCAGCACCCTGGACGCGGTGGCCGCTGCCGCGCTCTTCCACGCGCTGCAGCCCCACTTCACGACTCTCGGGCCGGCGGTCTGGGCCGCCGCGTTCCTCTCGGCGATCGTCGCGGCCACGATCGGCGGCACGACCGTGGTCGCCGCGATCTCGCTGTCAGAGGGAAAGCTGCAGCCGGACCGGCTCCGGACCGTGCTGACGATGGCGAGTGTCGCGGCCCTGACCAACACCAGCCTGGCCCTTATCGCCGGCACGCTGCTGCTGCGCTCGCCGAACACGACCTACCTGCTGTTCATCCCGTTCGGCACGGTCTTCCTCTCGTACGGCGCCTACCTGCGTGAGCGCGAGAAGCACGAGAGCTTGGAGTTCCTGTACACCTCGACCCGGATCCTGAGCGAGACGCCCGAGCTGGAGCAGGCCGTCGTCGCCCTGGTCGCCCAGGCTCGCGAGATGTTCCGCGCCGAGACGGCGCAGATGCTCTTCGTCATCGGCGAGGACCAGGGGATGCTGCGCACCAGGGTCTCCGAGGACGAGAACGTCGAGATCATGACGGCCGTCGACGATCCCTCGGTGCACGCGCTGTGGCGCCGACTGGCGACGCACCCGGAGACGCTGCTGCTGCGGCACCCGAGCGGCGACGATGAGTTCGACGCTTTCCTTGCAGCGCAGGGACTTCAGGACGCCATGGTGACCGCGCTGCGCGGTGAGAGCCGTGCCTTCGGCATGGCGGTCGTGGGCAACCGGGTCGGCGGGGTGAGCTTCGACAGCGAGGACGCCCGGCTGTTCGAGACCCTGGCCAACCACACGAGCGTCGCGCTCGAGAACGGGCGGCTGGAGCAGTCGCTGACCCAGCTGCGTGAGCTCGAGCAGCGGCTCAAGCACCTGGCGTTCCACGACCCGCTGACCGGGCTGGGGAACCGCTCGCTGTTCGCCCAGCGCGTCGAGACCGCGATCGCCACCGCCAGCCGCTGCGCCGTGCTGTTCATCGACCTCGACGACTTCAAGACCGTCAACGACACCCTGGGCCACGCCGCGGGCGACCAGCTACTGATCGCGGTCGCCGAACGGATCACCTCCTGCCTGCGGCCCGAGGACCACGCCGCCCGGCTCGGTGGCGACGAGTTCGCCGTACTCCTGGAGGGTGTCGTCGAGACCGAGGATGCGCAGCTGGTGGCGGCCCGGATCACCGAAGCCCTACGGCTTCCGCTCAACCTCAGCGGCCAGGACGTACGGGTCGGCGCGAGCATCGGTATCGCGCCCGCCATCGACATCTCGACCTCCGACGAGCTGCTGCGCAACGCCGACCTCGCCATGTACATGGCCAAGTCGCAGGGCAAGGGGTCCTTCCAGCTGTTCGCCCCGTCGATGAGCGCCGACGTGTCGGCCAGGCACCGGCTCAAGGCCGATCTCGAGCTGGCCGTCGACAGGGGAGAGTTCCGGGTCTACTACCAGCCGATCATCGAGCTCGCGACCGGGTTGCCGGTCGCGTTCGAGGCGCTGGTCCGCTGGGAGCACCCGGAGCTCGGCCTGCTGCTGCCGGACACCTTCATCCCGATGGCCGAGGAGACCGGCCTGATCGCCGAGGTCGGCCGGCTGGTGCTGGCCGAGGCGGTCGGCCAGGCAGCCGCCTGGCAGCGCACCTACCCGCGCGAGACCCCGCTCTACGTGACGGTCAACCTCTCGCCACTGCAGGTCCGGCTGCCCGACCTGGTCGCCCAGGTCGCCGACATGCTGACCAGCAGCCGGCTGGCGCCGGGGACGCTGGTGCTCGAGATCACCGAGAACCTCATGCTGCGCGACGCCGACGCCTCGATCGAGGTGCTGCACCAGCTGCGCTCGCTGGGGGTGCGCCTCGCCCTCGACGACTTCGGTACGGGCTACTCCTCGCTCGGCCAGCTCCGACGGCTGCCGGTCGACATGCTGAAGATCGCGAAGACGTTCGTGGACGACCTCGACGGCAGGGGGGAGAACACTGCCTTCGCCAGCGCGATCCTGGCGCTCGGCCTCACCCTCAAGCTGACCACGCTGGCAGAAGGCGTCGAGCACTCCTGGCAGGTCGCCGAGCTGCGCCGGCTGGGCTGCTCGCTCGCCCAGGGATTCCACTTCGCCCGGCCGATGCCGGTCGGGCGGGTCGAGGACTACCTCGCCGAGCAGTTCGACACCGCCCTCGGCCGGATCATCGCCTTCCCCGCCTGAGCCCCGAGCCCGCACGAGCCTGGCGAGTCGCCCTGGCATGAAGCAACCCCGCCGAAGGATGGACCCCAACCGTGGCTGGGTACCAGCTTGGGTCCATCGTTCGGCGGGGTTGCGCGGGCTACGGCGCGAGCCTCGTGTCGAAACTGATGCCGCCAGGGATTCCACTTCGCCCGGCCGATGCCGGTCGGGCGGGTCGAGGACTACCTCGCGGAGCAGTTCGACACCGCCCTCGGCCGGGTCATCGCCTTCCCCGCCTGAAGTCCGGTCAGCCGAGCTGCCAGGCGATCCCGTCGAGGATGTCGTGCTCACTGATGACGACCCGCTCGACCCCCACCAGCGTGACGATCCGGGAGAGGATCAGCGCACCAGCACCGATCACGTCCACCCGGCCGGGATGCATCACCGGCATGACGGCCCGCTCGGCCCGCGGCATCGCCAGCAGCCGGTCGGCGACCTCGTGCACCTGAGCTGCGCGCAGGACCGACCCGTGGATGGCGAGCGGGTCGTAGGCGGGCAGCCCGAGGGCGATGGCCGCGACCGTCGTCGCCGAGCCGGCAACAGCCACCAACGTCGCCGCGTCGCGTACGGGCACGGTCTCGGCAGCGGTGGCGATGGACTCGTCGACCAGCCGGGTCGCCGCCTGGATCTCTGTGGCGGTAGGCGGATCCGACGGAAGCGACCGCTCGGTCAGGCGCACGCAGCCGATGTCGACGGACCGGGCGGCGGTGACCTCGCGGGTCCCGAGCACGAACTCGGTCGAGCCGCCACCGATGTCCACCACCAGGAACGGCGGCCGGCTGCCGACATCCGACCGCAGTCCGCTCACGGCGCCATGGAAGGACAGCCGGGCCTCCTCGTCGCCGGAAATCACCTCAGGGCGTACGCCGAGCACCTCCTCCGCCGCGTCGAGGAACTGGACGCTGTTGGCCGCGTCCCGGGCCGCCGACGTCGCGACCATCCGGACCCGCTCGGCGCCCAGAGCCCTGAGCTCGTAGGTGTAGTCACGCAACGCGACCAGCGTGCGCTCGATCGCCTCGGCGGAGAACCGGCCCGTACGGTCGACGCCCTCACCCAGCCGGACGACCGTCATCCGGCGGACCACGTCGACCATGTCCGGGTCGCCGCTGTCGGCGAACACGTCGGCCACGTACAGCCGGATCGAGTTGGTGCCGCAGTCGATCGCGGCGACCCGCGTCACGCCTCGTCCACCGGCTGGACGCAGGGCCCGCCGGTCCACCACGGCGGCAGCATCGCCAGCGCCTCGTCGCCCAGCGGGTTGATGCCGGGACCGACGGCGAGGGAGTGGGCGACCAGCACGTGCAGGCACTTGACCCGGGTGGGCATCCCACCGGCGCTGACCCGCTTGGGCAGCTCGTCGAGGGCGTCCCGGCGGCGCAGGTAGTCCTCGTGCGCGAGCTGGTACTGCGCGGCCAGCTCGGGGTCCTCGGCCAGCCGCGCGGTCATCTCGCGCATGACGCCGGCCGCCTCCAGCCGGCCGATGGCCGACGCCGCCTTGGGACAGGTCAGGTAGTACAAGGTCGGGAACGGGCTGCCGTCCTCGAGCCGGGGCGACGTCTCGACCACGTCGGGCAGGCCGCAGGGGCAACGGTGGGCAACCCGGCGCATGGCCCGCGGCTGCCGGCCGAGCTGGGCCGCCACCACCGCGACGTCGCCCGGGTCGAGGCTCACGGCTTCTTCGTCGGCGTCGGCACCGGCGGGTGGTCGGCCGACCTGACCGTGCCCCACAGCTGGTCGTACCACGTGCGCGGCGTGGCGGTGGGGGCAGCCGGGGCGGCCGTCGGGTCCGCCGATGCCGGGATGCCGCCGGTCAGGACGTACTCGGTCTCGCCGGGCATGACGTAGTGCAGGCGTGTACGGGCCTGGCGGGCGACGAAGGCCGGGTCCCTCCACTGGGCGTCCTGGGCGGCGAGGGCATCGACCTGCTGCTGCGCCTGGGCGTTGGCCCGGTGCAGCTTGGCGATGACGCCACGCTGGGCGAGGTACTGCTGCACCGGGTAGGCGAGCATGAGCACCAGTGTGCAGAGCACCAACGCCAGGACCGCCGCCCGGCTGGTCAATGAGCTGCGGCGGACCTGGGACGGTTGGGGCACCCGCTTACTGTGCCTCGGCGTTGAACCGGGGGAAGGCCGACACACCGGCGTAGCGCGCGGCGTCGTCGAGCTCCTCCTCGATGCGGAGCAGCTGGTTGTACTTGGCAACCCGGTCGGACCGGGCCGGCGCACCCGACTTGATCTGGCCGCAGTCGGTCGCGACGGCGAGGTCGGCGATGGTCGTGTCCTCGGTCTCGCCGGAGCGGTGGCTCATCATGCAGCGGAAACCGCTCCGGTGCGCCAGCGACACCGCGTCGAGGGTCTCGGTCAGCGTGCCGATCTGGTTGACCTTGACCAGCAGCGCGTTGGCGGAGAGCTCCTTGACGCCGCGGGCGAGCCGCTCGGGGTTGGTGACGAACAGGTCGTCCCCGACGATCTGGATCTTGCCGCCGAGCTGCGCGGTCATCTCGGCCCAGCCGGACCAGTCGTCCTCGTTGAGGGGGTCCTCGATGGAGACCAGCGGATAGTTGGCGACCAGGTCCGCGTAGTAGGCGGTCATCTCGGCCGCGGACTTCTGAGCGCCCTCGAACCGATAGCCGCCGTCGGCGTAGAACTCGCTGGCCGCCACGTCGAGCGCCAGCGCGATGTCGCGGCCGGGGGTGAAACCGGCCAGGGCGACCGCCTCGAGGATGAGGTCGAGGGCCGCCCGGTTGCTGTCGAGGTTGGGCGCGAAGCCACCCTCGTCCCCCAGCCCGGTGGACAGGCCGCGCTTGTTGAGGACGCCCTTGAGTGCGTGGTAGGTCTCGGCGCCCCAGCGCAGCGCCTCGCCGTACGTGGCCGCACCGATCGGCGCGATCATGAACTCCTGGATGTCCACGTTGGAGTCGGCGTGCGACCCACCGTTGACGATGTTCATCATCGGGACCGGGAGGACGTGGGCGTTGGGACCGCCGACGTAGCGGAACAGCGGCAGCTGGGCCGACTCGGCCGCGGCACGGGCGACGGCGAGGCTGACGCCCAGGATCGCGTTGGCGCCGAGCTTGGACTTGTTCGCCGTACCGTCCAGCTCGATCAGCGCCTGGTCGACGAGCCGTTGCTCGCTCGCCTCGAAACCGACCAGCTCGGGGCCGATGTCGTCGAGGACGGCAGACACGGCCTTGCGCACCCCCTTGCCGCCGTAGCGGGCCTTGTCGCCATCGCGCAGCTCGACCGCCTCGAAGGCTCCGGTGGACGCTCCGCTGGGAACGGCGGCGCGGGCGATGGTGCCGTCGTCCAGAGCCACCTCGACCTCAACGGTGGGGTTGCCACGGGAGTCGAGGATCTCCCGGGCGCCAACGGCCTCGATGGTCGCCACGACGTGCTCCTTGCGCTCAGACTCAGGGACCGGGATGTCCGGTCGATCGGTTCGCGGCGCAGCCTATCCG
>JAWWOL010000126.1:0-2826 GCA_033851695.1 Frankiales bacterium | reverse complement strand
GCTCGACGAACCACGGGTTGCGCCTGATCAGGCCGACATAGGGGCCGGCGATCGAGACCGGCTCCGGCAGCCGGCCGTCGCGCAGCCGGACCGGCAGCCGGCGCAGCAGCAGCACGGTCGGCACCTGCGGGGCAAGGCCGGCGAACCGGCGCAGGCTGACCGAGGCAAAGCTCATCACCCGTACGGGGGACGCGCCGTCCCCGACCAGGCCGACCCTGCCCAGCTGGGCGAACAGCTCCTTCTCGAGCCGACCGGCGTGGCGGGTCGGATACTTGGTCTCGATCGCCAGCTCGACCCGGCGCGGCGCCTGCGCCACCAGGTCCAGCAGCCGCGCGAGGGTGAGCACTCCGGTGTCCTCGGGGGGGAGTCCGCTCAGCTGCCAGGCAGCCGTGCGCGCCATCACCCGGCGCCTGCGCACGCTGAAGTCGAGCTCCGCGAGGTCGGCGAGCTCGAGGGCGGCGACCGCCCCGCGACCGTCGGACGTGCGGTCGACCCGGCGGTCGTGCACGCAGACGAGCACACCGTCCCTGGTCATCCGGACGTCGCACTCGAGCCCGTCCGCGCCGGCCTCGATCGCTCGCCGATAGGCGGCCAGCGTGTGCTCCGGCGCCTCGTCGGAGGCACCTCGGTGAGCGATCACCCTCGGCCCGGGCGCCACCTCAGACCTCGTCCAGGTCGTCAGCCAGGTCGAGCCGCTCGAGGCGTCCGGCGTCGACGTCGATCAGCCAGGCGTCCGGGTGGAGCAGGCTGTGCAGGAAGCCGGCCGGGCGCAGGCCGCAGGCGGCACCGACGTACAGCGAGAGGGCCAGTCCGTGGGTGACGACCACGGCCGGCAGCCCGGCCGCCTCGCGCGTGGCCCGGTCGACCGCAGCGCCCATCCTGGTCAGCACCGCCGTCGCCGGCTCCCAGCCCTCCCGGGCGCCCCTGCGGAAGTAGCCGGCCAGGTCCTCGGCGTAGGTCGACGACCACGACGTCGGCCGGCCGATCTCCCGCAGGTCAGGGTCGAGGCGCAGCCCCGGGTGGTCGCCGCGGGAGGAGACGAGGACCTCGGCCGTCTCCTGCGCCCGTGCCTCGTGGCTGCTCCAGATCGGGTGGGCCAGCTCGGGCGGCAGGGACTGCGCCAACGACGCGACCGCGGACCGCCCCAGCTCGTCCAGGCGCCACCGGACCGGGTGCACACCGGGCTGCACGACCGGCATGGCGTTGCGGACCAGGATGACGACCGACACCCGTGCATCATGCCGCCCTGCGGGCAACCGTGCACCGGAACGTGACGAGTCCGACTAGACCACCGCAGGGGGAGCAGCCGACGCGCTCACCATCGGCAGACCGGCCGCCGCCCAGGCCTGCATGCCGTCCTCGAGGTTGACCGCAGTACGGCCGGTCTGGTTGAGGTAGGCGGTCACCTGGGCCGACCGGTGCCCGGAACGGCACACCACGACCACCTCGCGGTCCACCGGGATCTCGGCCAGCCGCGCCATCACCTCGCCCATCGGCATGGCGGTCGCGCCCTCGACGTGACCGGCGTCCCACTCGTACGGCTCCCGCACGTCCAGCAGGTAGGCGTCGGCGGCGACGGCTGCCGCGGCGACCGTCGGAACCGGAGATCGTCCGAACACAGCAAGGACCTCGATGTCGGCGGGAGTGGCTGAAGCCCAGTATTCCGCGGGTCGGGCAGGATGTGAGCCTCAGGCCCGAGAAAGGAGCCGGCTTGGCAAGTCGCCTCGCACCAGCGACCGACCGCGCCGCGACCTACCGGCAGGTCTTCGCCTCCCGCGAGTACCGCTACGTGGTCCTGAGCCACGCCGTCACGCTGCTCGGTGACCAGGCGCTGCGGGTGGCCCTTGCCCTGCTCGTCTACGACGACAGCAAGTCGCCGCTGCTGACGGCGTTCGCGTACTCCCTCACCTTCCTTCCCTGGGTGGTGGCCGGGCCGATGCTCTCCGGCTATGCCGATCGGCTGCCACGCCGGACGGTGCTGGTGGTCGGCAACCTCGTACGCGCCGGCATCGTCGCCCTGATGACCCTGCCGCACCTACCGATCGCGGCGATCCTGGTGCTCGTGCTGGCCGCCGAGACGCTCGCACCGCCGGTCGATGCCGCGTCGTTCGCGGTGCTGCCCGACCTGCTCGAGGGCGACCGCTACGTGGTCGGAGTGTCGCTGAACCAGGCGGTGATCCAGGGCTCGCAGATCGTCGGCTTCGGCCTGGGCGGGGCGCTCGTCGGCCAGATCGGCGCACGGGCCGCCTTCGGCGCCGACGCGCTGTCCTTCGTCGTCGCCGCGCTGATCTGCCGGTTCGCCCTGCGCCAGCCCTACCTCGCCCAGCAGCCGAGCGAGCGGTCCTCGTTCTGGGCCGACACCCGCGAGGGCTTCCGCATCGCGCTCGGCCGCCCCGCGCCGCGAACGCTCCTGCTGCTGGCCTGGTGGGGGGGAGCGGTCTTCCTGGTCCCCGAGGCCCTGGCGGCACCCTTCGCGACCGGAGTGGCGCACGGCGGTGACGCGGCCACGGGCTGGGTGCTCGCCGCGCAGCCGACCGGGATGATCCTCGGCATGCTGGTGCTGGGCCGGCTCACCCGCCCCTCGCGCCGGCTGCGGCTGATGCGGCCGCTGGCCGTCG
Organism: Frankiales bacterium; assembly: GCA_033851695.1. GTDB lineage: Bacteria > Actinomycetota > Actinomycetes > JAWWOL01 > JAWWOL01 > JAWWOL01. The sequence goes on along the minus strand of JAWWOL010000126.1, from coordinate 208 downwards.
CGGGAACGCTGCCGTTGATCGCGTTCGCACTGCGGCCGTCGCTGGTCGCTGCGCTGCTGCTGCTCGCGCTGAGCGGGATGGCCTGGAGCTACCAGGTCCCGCTGCAGGCTGCCTTCGTGGAGGTGATCCCGGCCCAGCTTCGCGGCCGGGCGTTCGGGGTGGCAGCGGCCGGCATCCAGGTCTGGCAGGGCATCGGGGTGCTGGTCGG
>JAWWOL010000428.1:0-2916 GCA_033851695.1 Frankiales bacterium | reverse complement strand
GACAGGTCGGCGGGGGCGTGCGCGCTGATCACCAGGACCGAGTCGGGCGAGGGGATCGTACGGGACACGGTCTGCCAGTAGTCGAGCCGGCGGCGCGCCTCGGCGACCACGTCGTCGACGGGGAGCGCGACACCGAGGTCGTCCGGGTTGGCCTCGTCGACCACGAAGCCGAAGTCGCCCTCCGGCCAGCGCAGCAGGTCGAACACCGAGTCGACGGCCTGCTCGGCCATCAACGACGTCAGCACCGACTCGTCCGCGGCACCGGCCTCGGCAAGCGCCTTGGCCAGGCCGATACCGGGGTCGCCGGCAGCCCGATCCACGGCGTGCGTCAAAGCGTCGTCGCTCACGTGCCCGGCACCGACCAGCCGGCGACCGAGAGCCTGGCGGCCCTGGTCTGCACTGGCTCCGGTGACGGACCCCGCGGTGAAGAACACCACTCCGTGCACGTCACCGCGACGCAGGTGCAACCCGCCGGTCTTCTTCGTGAAGCTCAGCAGCTGGAAGATGTCCGGGAGGCTGAAAGCGTCGAGTGTGCCCTCGAGTCTCACGCCCACTCCCTCATCTCAAAAGACCTCATGGTTTGTCCTGCAGGGGTCGTGCCGGAAGCAGGTCAGGACCACGGGGTGGGCTCGCCCGGCAGGGGCGAGCTCGGAGCGTAGGACGTCCAACCGTTGCCACCGTGGCCGTTGCCGTTGCCCTCAGGGGCACCGACCGGTGCGTACGACGGCATGCTCGCCGGGGCCAGCGGAGGCTGGGTCGGCTGGTGGTGGAGCGGCGCAGCGGGCTGCTGGTGCTGGGCCATCACGTCGTGCACGTGCTGCTGGGCCTGAGCCGTGTGGGCGGCCATGGCCTCCGCGGCGTCGTCCTCACGCAGCACGTTGGCCACGGAGATCGCCGCCCGGCGCACCTCGTAAAGCATCAGACCGGCTTTGGCGCCGGCGGCCGCGACCGCGACCAGGACGGCCTCGTTGTCGCAGGAGACCAGGTAGACGGTGCCGGACTCACCCTCGATGTAGACCTGGGAGAGCTCCCCGCGGCCGAGTCCCTCGGCCGCACGCTCGCCGAGCGAGAGCAGGGCGGCGCTCATCGCGGCCACCCGGTCCTCGTTCATGCCGGGGGGTAGTGCCGACACCATCGGCAGGCCGTCGAAGGAGACCACCGCGGCGGCCTCGATCTCCGGTGCCTGGGACAGCAGGTCGGCGACGACGCGATCAAGCCGACCGGAGCGGCTCACAGGTTCTCCGGACAGCGGCCGCAGGTCGGACATCTCGCACCACTCCTCGTCGCAGCCCTGGTGGTCCTACCAGGAGCCTCCCGATTCCCTTCGGCGGACTGGGCCGATTGCTTGAACCCCGCAGGCAATGTTCCTGGCCGTTCCGCCGCATTCTCAGGGTCCTGACGGGTTTCAGGCGGGATTGGTACGGGCGGCGAGCGCGGCCTCGCCCGCGAGCCGCATGGCGGCGAGCGGCGCGGGGCGGCCGGTCATCAGCTCGACCTGGGTGGCTGCCTGCCCGACGAGCATCGCCAGCCCGCCGACCACCGGCGCGTCGGCGGCCTGGGCGGCGGCGGCGAGCCGGGTCGGCCAGGGGGCGTACAGCACGTCCAGCAGCGGCAGGTCGGCCCGCCAGCCCTGGGTCGAGAGAGCATCGGTGGCACCGGCCGGGGCGGTCGAGACGACCAGGTCGTGGCCGGCGAGGTCGCGGACCGACGTCGGCCAGGCCGCGCCGGTGACCGCGAGCCCGACGCGCTCCCCCAGCACCACCAGCTCCGCCGCGGCGCCGGGGCGGCGTACGGCAACGGTGGCGGCGGTGGCACCAAGCCGGGCCAGCGCCACCAGCACCGCCCGGGCCGTCCCGCCGCCGCCCAGCACCACCGGAGCCGACGGGGAGCTGACGCCGATCTCGGCCAGGGCGAGCAGGACGCCGTCGACGTCGGTGTTGTGCGCGGTGGTCTCGCCGTCGGTGATCACCAGCGTGTTGGCCGCCCCGACCAGCTCCGCCGAGGCGGCGCAGTGATCGGCTACCTGGAGCGCCCGGGACTTCAACGGCATGGTCAGTGACAGCCCGGCGTAGGCGGGGTCGGCGGCAAAGCCGGCCACCGCGGCGGCGAGTCCCGCCTCGTCGCACTCGAGCCTGCCGTACGCCCAGTCCAGGCCGAGCGCCCGGTAGGCGGCCTGGTGCAGGGCCGGAGACAGGGAGTGGTCGATCGGCGAGCCCAGGACGGCGGCCCTCCGGATCAACTGATCACGCCGTTGGCCTTGGCCAGTGCCTTGTACTGGAGGAACTGCTGGTAGTTGTTGGTGAACTTGGCGTCGCCCTGCTTGTCGACCGTGACAAAGAACGTCCAGTTACCGTCCGCCGGGGCGAGGGCGTCCTTGAGGGCCCGCGCACCCGGCGAGTTGATCGGCGTGGGCGGCAGGCCCAGGTGCTGATAGGTGTTGTACGGCGACGGGTTCTGCAGGTCGGCGCTGGACAGGTGTCCCTTGCGCTGAGGCAGCACGTAGTTGAGCGTCGAGTCGAGCTGGAGCTTGGTCTTCTTGGCCAGCCGGTTGTAGATCACCCGGGCGATCTTGGGCCCGTCGGCCGGCTTGCCGGCTTCCTTCTCGATGATCGAGGCGATCGTGAGCACCTCGTACGGCGTGTGGTGCACCTTGCTCACCGAGTCCTGCAGGTCGAGGAGGACCGCCTCGTCGTTGAAGGCCGCCACCATCTGCTGCATCGCGGCGAGGGCGTCGGCCCGCGGGTCGAACTGGTAGGTCGCCGGGTAGAGGAAGCCTTCGAGCGACGTCGGCTTGGCCCACTGCGGCAGGTCGATGGCGGCGGGGTTGGCCGAGGCCTTCTGCAACGCGTCCGGCGCCAGCGCCGTGCCGCCGGCGATCAGCGCCAGCGCTCGGGGCATCGGCGTGCCCTCGGGGAT
>JAWWOL010000003.1:0-3857 GCA_033851695.1 Frankiales bacterium | reverse complement strand
CCTCGAACAGGAAGTCCAGGAGCGGCGGCACGCCGAGGAGCCGATGGGCGTGATGACCATTGCTGCGGTCCACCCGGCAGGAGCCTGGCGCCGCATCTAGAGCGGAAGTGCCTGCTGTACAGGGGTTGCCGGCACGGGCAACCGCAGCTCCGGCCCGTTGTTGCGGGCGTGGTTGACCGCTCTGCTGACCGGGTGGGGGACCAGCCGGGGCTCCGGCATGGCGGCCACCAGCTCCCGGACCTCGGCCGGGTCGGTCAGCTCTGGATCGAGCCAGGTGTCGAGCAGGCCGTCGGGCACGACCACGGGGGAGCGGTCGTGGATGTGGCCCAAGGCGTCCGGCGCCGTCGTGGTCAGGATGGTGAAGGTCCACAGCCAGCGGTCGGGGTCGTCGGGGGCGCGCGTCGGGTCGCGCCACATCTCGTACAGACCGGCGAACCCCAGGCCCCGCGAGGGCTCGTGCAGGAAGTTGGGCACCTTGTCGCCGTCCACCACCTGCCACTCGTAGTAGCCGTCGGCGGGCACGACCAGCCGGCGGCGGGAGAATGCCGCCCGGAAGGCCGGCTTCTCGGTCAGCGTCTCTACCCTGGCATTGATCATCCTGGTGCCGATCTTGGGCGTCTTGGCCCAGGACGGCACGAGGCCCCAGCGCATCGTGCGCAGCTGGCGTACGGCGACCGGCTGCCCGGGCAGGGCACGCTCGAGCACGACCCTGCTGTCCTGGGTGGGCGCGACGTTCCACGACGGGGGCGGCTCGGCACCGACGGCCTCGGCCACGCCGAAGCCCTCGATGAGGTCCACGTCGGACCGCGCGCTCGCGTACCTGCCGCACATGACCCTCATCGTGGCAGAGCCCCGCCCGAGTCGGCGACCTGCAGGTAGCGAACCTCGACCGGCGCCGTGGTGAGAAAGGCGCCGACCTGGTCCCGGAACGCCACGACCCGCTGGTCCTTCGAGTCCGCCGCCCTGAGGTAGCCGCCGCTGCCGAGACCGTGCTTGGCGCCGGACACCCACCTGCCGGGCGTGCCGAACTGGACAACCCCGCGGCCGGGCGGAGCGCTCAGGCCGGCGAGCCCGCCGGCCAGCCTGCCGAGCGTGGGCACCGGGTCCTCGGTGTTGCGCAGGGCGAGGTAGGGCAGGCGGGCGGCGACCGGCGAGGCAAGGCTCGGCGAGCCGGCGGTGAGCACGCCGGCGATCGTCGCGTTGCCGACCACCGGACCCTCAGCCAGCGCCTCCGCCACCATGCCCCCCTGGCTGTGCCCGACCAGGAGCACCTGCGACCCCGGGGGCAGCGAACACAGCACCTGCCGCATGCCGCGGATGTAGGCGCTGTGCCCGGTGAGCGTGGCCAGCGCGCCCGGCAGGTCGGCGGTGGCTCCGTCGGAGCCGGTGGAGTCCTGCAGCCCCGGCAGGCAGAGCACGTAGCGCGGTGGGTCGGCGCCGACCTCGAGCAGTGCCGCAGTCGACGGGTGGCGCGGGTCGCTGACGGTGTCAACGACGCCCAGGAGGGACCCCAGCCCGGACGCAGGGGCCGGCGCGAGGGCGGGCATCGCGAGCGGGCTGACCTCGCGTACGCGGGCCGGTCCCTCGATCCAGCGGTCGGCCTCCGCCAGCCCCGCCTCGCCCGCCCGGTCGAGCAGCTCCGGCACCAGCGGCAGTCCCGTCGCCCTGGTCAGGCCGACGACGCGGTGCAGCCGGTTCCACGCCGCGAGCATGACCAGCGCCTCCGCCGTGGGCAGCTCGGCCCTGGCCCAGCACGCCGCGTCGACCGCGCGGTAGGCCACCTCGGCGGACCGTACGGCGACGGACAGCGAGAGCAGCTCGGCCGCGGCATCGGGCAGCGAGCCGAGCGTGCCGGGCAGGCAGATCGAGAACAGGTCAGCGGCCACGGGCAGGGAGGAGTAGATCCCGAAGCCGACGAGCTCGTGCAGGCCGGCCCGTACGGCGGCGGTGGCGATCCTGGGCACCGTGGCCGCAACCTCGCCGGCCAGTCGCTCGAGGACCGACGCCTTCCACGCCAACGACGAGTAATCCACGAGGACCGGCCCGGTCACAGCCAGCCGCCTCGGAGCAGCGAGGAGGCCACGTCACGCCAGCCCGGCGACCCGTGCGCCGGCAGCCGCGGGCAGACCCGGTCGTAGAGCGAACGGGCCTCACCGGTGACGTCGTCGAGGGCCCGTACGGCGAGCCGGTGCAGGGCGCCGAGCACCTCGTGCTCGAGCCGGTGCAGGACGGCGAGCTCGGCGGCGAGCTGTTCCTCCAGCCGCCCCACCCTGGCCGCGTCCGAGGCCAGTCGCCGCGAAAGCTCGCGGCAGCGTCCTGCTGCCGACAGCGTGCTGGCAGAGAAGGACCGCTGGGCACCCCCCTGCCAGCCGCCGTCGAGCCCGACCTGCTCGGCCTGCTCGGCGATCTGGCCCAGCGTCGCGGCCGTCGCCGACAGCTCGTCGTGCAGCCGGCGCAGCTTGTCCGGGCTGACCAGCAAAGGCAGGTCCATGACAGGTCCCCTCGGGGTGGGCGGTGGGAGACGACAGTGGTCCGGCCGCACCGGGACCGCCCAGCCCGATCCGGGCGATGTGGACACAGGGCGGGGTTGTGGACAGACATGCCTCGGGCCGGTTGCTCGTGCGACACTCGGCGTCAGCAGCAGCGCAGGCTTGAGGAGCAGCGACAGTGCAGAGTGCCGACTTCGTTCTCGACGTCGCGCGTCAGGCCAGGGCAGCCGCCCCGGCTCTGGCCACCGCCGGACGGCGGCTCAAGGACGGCGCGCTCACGGCGATGGCCGACGCACTCGAGGCCCAGGCCGACCGGGTGATCGAGGCCAACGCCGCCGACGTCGAGGCGGCCAGGGCCGGCGGCGTGGGAGACGCCATGCTCGACCGGCTGCGCCTCGACCGGCCGCGGATCGTCGCCATGGCGGACGGCCTGCGCCAGCTGGTGGCACTGCCCGACCCGGTGGGCGACGTCGTGCGCGGCTGGACGCTGCCCAACGGTCTGGACGTCCAGCAGGTGCGGGTCCCACTCGGCGTCGTCGGCATCATCTACGAGGCCCGGCCCAACGTGACCGTCGACGCCGCGGGTCTGTGCCTCAAGAGTGGCAACGCGGTGCTGCTCCGCGGCTCGTCCTCGGCCCGGCGCTCGAACACCGCGCTGGTCGCCGTGCTGACCGGCGCCGGGGTTGCCGCAGGCCTGCCGGCCGCCGCCGTCCAGCTCGTCCCCGGCGTCGACCGCGAGTCGGTCAAGCACCTCATGCGTGCCCGCGGCCTGGTCGACGTGCTGATCCCGCGCGGCGGTGCCGACCTGATCCGGACGGTCGTCGAGGAGTCGACCGTGCCTGTGATCGAGACCGGCGTGGGCAACTGCCACGTGTTCGTCGACGCCGGAGCCGACCTCGAGCAGGCGCTGGCCATCATCCTCAACGCCAAGACCCAGCGTCCGACGGTGTGCAACGCGGCCGAGACCCTGCTCGTGCACCGAGACGCTGCCGAGGAGTTCCTGCCGTCGGCGCTGCTCGCGCTACGCGCCGCCGGTGTCACCGTCCACGGCGACGCCGCCACCGCCGCGTACGACTCGGGCGTGGTGCCCGCGACCGACGACGACTGGGGCCGCGAATACCTCTCGCTCGACCTGGCCGTGGCGGTCGTCGACTCCCTCGACACGGCGCTCGAGCACATCCGGCGCTGGGGCAGCGGCCACACCGAAGCCATCGTGACCAGGTCCCAGCCCTCGGCCCGGCGGTTCACCGCCGAGGTGGACGCGGCCGTCGTGACCGTGAACGCCTCGACCCGGTTCACCGACGGCGAGCAGTTCGGCTTCGGTGCCGAGATCGGCATCTCCACCCAGAAGCTGCACGCACGAGGACC
>JAWWOL010000525.1:0-8229 GCA_033851695.1 Frankiales bacterium | reverse complement strand
CCTGGAGGGCAGCCGGGTCAGCATGCCGGAGCCGCCGCGGCGCGACCCGTTCCGGGGCCACCGGCTCCCCTGATCGACCGGCTTGAGCAGCCAATCGGGTGAATCTGACGACATCGCCGCTCGGTTCGGTGCGGTACGTGTCCCTTTGCCCCGATTACGGAACGTGACCATCTGCTGTGAATTCGCGGCTGGCTGTTTACGGAGAGCGACGAAGCGAGCAACCCTACGAAGGTCACCCCTTCGCTGAGGAGCTCACATGCACTGGAAACGACTCGGAGGCCTCGTCGCTGCGGCCTCCACCACGGCAGCCGCGATAGCCGGCGTCGCCGTCATGACAGCCTCGACGGCGGCCGCATCGACCACCTGTGTCACCGCCAACAGCGGTGTGAACGCCGTCCTGTCCTACACGGGTACGCACGCCGACGGCACGAAGGTCACTGCGCCCCTGCTCAGCGGCGTCGCCTCGCCAGGCACCACGGTGGTCGCCACCGTACGCGTGACGCACCTTCCGGCGGGGGCCTCCTGCGTCAACCTCGCCCTCGCGACCTACCGGTCGGAGACGGTCACCTACAACCAGTACGGCTACCAGACGCTCTACCAGTCGGCCGTCGCCAGCAACGTGCACCTGGGCGACACCGTTCACCTGACGGTCCTGGTGCCCCAGACGCCGGGAACCCCGGGACCTGGCTGCACCAACACCCACAGCCTCACCCAGAACGGCAACGGGGCGAACGTGCCCGGCCCCTACGACACCACCTGTGACGGCACCGCTTCCGGCAACGGCCAAGGCAACGGCGCCGCCAACGGCAAGCCGTGCGCCGGTTGCGTCGGCAACGCCGACAACAAGAACCCGCCCGGCCAGCAGCCCGGCCCGCAGGACGCCAACGCCGGCTACGAGTGCGACATCAACAAGGGTGTCGCCAAGGGCAACCCGGCCCACTCGGGCTGCGCCGTCGGCGTCTTCTGGCAGGTCGACCTGATCACCGGACCGGTCCTGCCCTACCTCGGGACCGCACCCAGCGGCGGGGTTTCCCAGAGCTACGGTGCGAACGCGTGGGACCCCAAGCGACTGCTCGACTCCTGGCACTCCTGAGCCAGCCGCACTGCAGCACCACAGCACGACGGCAAGCTGACTGTGCCCGGCACCGCGGTGCCGGGCACAGTCGTGTCCGGGCCGTAGGGCGTCAGGACCCTCAGGAGCCTCAGGGCCGACAGACGCCGCACGGCATGGCGTTGCTGGCCCGCGCCGCGCCGACAGTCGTCTGGACCGTGTCCTCGGCCGCCGCCACCGCCACGTAGCGGCAGTCGGGCCGGTGGTAGCGGTTGCGCACCTGGACCACCGGCACCGCGGGATCGACCGGCTGGTAGGTCGGGAACCCGGGCTCGCGGCCCAGTCCGACCTGGATGGTCGGCGGTGAGGTCGGCGGGGAGGACGGCGGTCGGGCCGGCGGTCGCTCCGGGCGGCTGATCGGCATCGGCGCCGGCGTGGGCGCGACCCGTACGTTGCTGCCCTGCACGTGCATGACCTGCACGTTGCTCGGCTGCGGCGGCGGCTTGACCTCGGCTGCCGACTGGGCCGGCTTGGGCTTGCCGAACCCGGAGAACCTCGGCCGGGGTGGGGCGGCCTCCGCCGCGGCGGAGGCCTTGACCACCGAGGCGGTCTCGGCCGGTGCCGGTGCCTTCTTGCGGCTGTCCCTGCCGGTGCCGGGGGCCTCGAGGACGCGGGGACCGTCGTCGGACCCGACCACCTCGGCCGGGAACTCGGCACGGCGCTGGCTGGCGGCGTAGGCGACCAACCCGAAACCGGCGGCCGAGGCGACGACGGCACCCCAGACAGCAGCCCGCCAGTGCCAGCTGCCGGTGACGCCGACGATCAACAGCAGCACCCCGAGGGCGACCAGTACGCCGCTGGCGAGCACGACCGGGTCGGCTGTCAGGTCGGCCCTCAGGTTGACGGCGGGCTGGCCCCTGGTCGGAGGTCCCTCTGGCTCGGTCACGAGTCGGCCGGCTCCGGACCCTCTTCGTCCGTCTCGTAGGCCGGCTTGTGGACGCCGTCACCGGAAGCGCCGAAGGGATTGCCCTGCGCCGGACGAGGTGTGTAGGGGTTGGCGACGCCGACCGGTGCGTAGGGGTTGCCCGCCGCCGGCGCAGCCAGGCCGGGCACGCCGGAGCTGGCCGTCGCCGCCGCTGGGGCCGCCGCCGCCGACGTTGGAGCGGGGGCCGAGGAGACCGGGTTGGGGGCGTCGGCAGGTGCGCGGCCGTCGAGGTCGCGCAGCTGGGTCTCGAGGTAGGCCTTGAGCCGGGTGCGGTACTCCCGCTCGAACGCCCGCAGATCTTCGACCCGCGCCTCCAGAGCCGCCCGTTGGCTCTCCAGCTGGCCCATCACGGTGGCGTGCCGGACCTGGGCCTCGCGCTCGAGCGCGGTGGCACGGGTCCGGGCGTCGCCGAGCAGCTTGTCGGCCTCGGCCTTGGCCTCCGCGATCGCGGAGTCGGCGGTGCGCTGCGCCATCTGCAGGGTGCGCAGCGCGGCCGCCTCGGGCGGCTCGGCCGCGGCCACGGCGGCGGGGGCGGCCGGCTGGGCCGCCACTGGAGCCTCGGGCTCCGGCTTGAACAGCCCGACCGGGGTGGTCGCAGCCGTGGTCTGCAGCTGGTTGAGCCGGTTGCGCAGGTCGGCGTTCTCCGTCAGCAGCCGGTTGAGCTCGGCCTCGACCTCGTCGAGGAAGGCGTCGACCTCCTCCTCGTCGTAGCCGGGCTTGAACCGGGTGGTCGCGAACTCCTTGTTCTGGACGTCCTGGGGGGTCAGGGGCATCGGGTCACCTCGTGGCTACAGGACGGCTGAGGACCGTGGGGCCGGGCAGATGGGTCAGGAAGTCGGTCGCAGGTCATGAGGATCCCAGGGTGGGCCACACCGTGGTCAGGATGCTCAGCGAGACCAGGATGACGATGAACCCGAGGTCGATGGCCGCATTGCCGAGGCGCAGTGGCGGGATGAACCGGCGGAGGAACCGCAGCGGCGGATCGGTGACGGTGAAGACGACCTCCAGCACGACGACCATCACCCCGGTGGGCCGCCAGTCACGCGCGAAGTTCATCACCCAGCTGACGACCAGCCGGAACAGGAACAGGACGATCACGATGTAGGTCAGCGTCTCGAGAACCTGACCCAGCAGCCTCATGAGTGGAAGACCTTCAGCTCTGGTTGAAGAAGCCACCCTCGACGATGCGTGCCTTGTCCTCGGCAGTGACGTGGACGTTGGCGGGCGAGAGGAGGAAGACCTTGTTGGTCACCCGCTCGATACTCCCACGGAGACCGAAGATCAACCCAGCGGAGAAGTCGACCAGTCGTTTTGCGTCGCCGTCGCTCATCTCGGTGAGGTTCATGATCACCGGTGTGCCCTCGCGGAACTGCTCGCCGATCGTGCGCGCCTCGTTGTAGTTGCGAGGGTGCAGCGTGGTGATCCGGTAGAGCTCGGGGGCGGGCTCCGGCGCGGGCGGCGGCGCCATCTGCACCCGGTCGCCGCCGGCGGAACGCGGGCCACGCGGCGCAGGATCCTCGTAGCGGGCCCGCTCGTCGAACCGGCGAACGGTCGTCGATCGGGCCGGTTCGTCGACCTCGGGCTCGACGTAGTCGTCCTCGATGTAGTCGTCGTAGACCTCGTCGTCGACGAGGCCCAGGTAGAGACCCACCTTGCGCAGGGCGCCAGCCATCTCGTCGGACCTCCGGAGTCGGGCGTGCTCGGTCGCACTCGTCACGGTGCACGGGTGCTTGAGCGCGACCCTATACGACTGGGGCGAATCGGACCCCGAGCAACGCCGTGCCGACACGCACGTGTGTGGAACCGTGCTCGATGGCCGCCTCGAGGTCGCCGCTCATCCCCGCCGAGAGCACGGCGGCGCCCGGGTGGTGTGCCCGTACGACCTGCGCGGCGGCGGACAGCCGGGCGAACGCCGCGCCGGGCTCGGCACCCAGCGGCGCGACCGCCATCAGCCCGGTGAGCCGCAGCCCGGCAGCCCCCTCCACCGCGGCGCACAGCTCGAGCAGGGACCGATGGTCCGGGTCCAGGGCAACCCCTCCCCTGCCCTCCGCCTCGCCGAGGGCCACCTGGACCAGCACGTCGAGGCTGCGCCCGTTCTCCTCGGCAGCCACGGACAGCGCGTGCACCAGCCTCGGCCGGTCCACCGACTCGACCACGTCGGCGAACGAGGCGACGGAGCGGGCCTTGTTCGTCTGGACCTGGCCGACGAAGTGCCACACCACACCGTCGACCGCTGCTTGCGCCGCCTTGTCACGGGCCTCCTGGACGCGGTTCTCAGCGAGGTGTGACACGCCGAGCGAAGCCAGCACCTGCACGTCGCTGGCCGGGTGGGTCTTGGTGACGGCGACCAGCGTCACGTCACCGGTCGGGCGGCCGGCCGCCCGGCAGGCACCGTCGATCCGGGCGCGTACGTCGGCCAGGTTGGCGGCGAGCTCGGCCCGGCGAGTCACGGCTCGAGCCAGATGACGCCGGCGAAGCGCCCGGTCACGCCGTCCCTGCGGTGGGAGAACAGCTCGGGGCTCTCGATCGTGCAGCGTCCGTCCCTGCTCGCCGTCACCCCGAGTGCTGCCAGCTGGGCGGCGACGCCCGCCACGAGGTCGACCGAGGGAGCTCCGCCGCGGGTCCGCGAGGCGGTGCCGGGCACGGCCGCGTCGACGGCGGCGGCCAGGTCGGCCGGGAGCTCGTAGCAGCCGGCGCAGACCGACGGCCCGATGGCGGCCCGGATCTCGCCAGCGCCGGCGGCCCGCATCGCGGCGACCGCCGCGCCGACGACGCCGGCCACCAGCCCCTGGCGACCGGCATGGACGGCCCCGACGACCCGGGCTTCGGGATCGGCCAGCAGCACGGGGACGCAGTCAGCGACGAGGATCACCAGCGGCGCATCGGCCACGCCCGTGACCAGGGCGTCAGCGTCCCGCCGGCCCCGTCGGGTCCTGACCGTGCCCACCTGGTGCTCGCCGACCGTGAGCACGCGTTCGCCGTGGACCTGGTGCGCATAGCAGCAGCGCTCGAGGGGGCTGCCGATCGCCGTGGCGAGCAGCTGCCGGTTGGCGGACGCCCGGTCCCAGTCGTCGCCGACGTGGTAGCCGAGGTTCAGCTGGTCGTACGGCGGGGCGCTGACTCCGCCGTGCCGCGTGCTGAAGACAGCCCTGACGCCAGGCCCGAGATCGACCGGCGTGAGCTGGACCGGTGCCGGCACCTACTTGAGGAAGTCCGGCACGTCGAGGTCGTCGCTGTCGTCGAAGACGATGGTGCGACGTTGTGGCACCGGCTCGCTGGGCTTCCAGGTGCTCGGCGCCGGCGCCTCGCGGCGGGCCGGGGCCGGGCTGGTCGCCGTCCTGGCCCGGGTCGGGGCCGGTACGGTGGCCGGCTTGGCGGCTGCCCGGGTCTCCTCGGCCGCTGCGGTGGCCTGCCGGCGGGTCTCGGCCCGGGCCGGCGACGGGTGGCCGCCGTCGAAGCCCGCCGCGATGACGGTCACCCGTACCTCGTCACCCAGGGCGTCGTCGATGACCGCGCCGAAGATGATGTTGGCCTCGGGGTGGGCGGCGTCGGCGACCAGCTGCGCCGCCTCGTTGATCTCGAACAGGCCGAGGTCGGAGCCGCCGGCGACCGAGAGCAGCACCCCGTGCGCACCGTCGATCGAGGCCTCGAGCAGGGGGCTGGAGATCGCCATCTCGGCAGCGGCCACCGCACGGTCCTCGCCGCGGCTGGAGCCGATGCCCATCAGCGCGGAGCCGGCGTTGGACATCACCGACTTGACGTCCGCGAAGTCGAGGTTGATCAGGCCGGGGGTGGTGATCAGGTCGGTGATGCCGGAGACGCCGGAGAGCAGCACCTGGTCGGCCTGCTTGAACGCGTCGATCACGCTGATCGAGCGGTCGCTGATCGACAGCAGCCGGTCGTTCGGGATGACGATGAGCGTGTCGACCTCGGCGCGCAGGTCCTCGATGCCGGTCTCGGACTGGGTCAGCCGCCGGCGGCCCTCGAAGGTGAACGGCCGGGTGACGACACCGATCGTGAGAGCGCCCAGGCCACGGGAGATGCGGGCCACGACCGGCGCGCCACCCGTGCCGGTGCCGCCGCCCTCGCCTGCGGTGACGAAGACCATGTCAGCGCCCTTGAGCACCTCCTCGATCTCCTCCGCGTGATCCTCGGCGGCCTGGCGACCGACCTCGGGGTCCGCGCCGGCGCCCAGTCCGCGGGTCAGCTCCCGTCCGACGTCGAGCTTGACGTCGGCGTCGCTCATCAGCAGGGCCTGCGCGTCGGTGTTGATGGCGATGAACTCGACGCCCTTGAGCCCGACCTCGATCATCCGGTTGACGGCGTTGACGCCGCCCCCGCCGATGCCCACGACCTTGATGACCGCGAGGTAGTTCTGCGGAGCTGCCACGTGACTCGCCTTCCGTCGGACCGACCCTTCGGCACCCTCACCCTCAGGTAGAGGTATATAGTTATGTCAACCTGTGCCGGGGCGGACACTAGCCGACTTCGCCCCGCCGACTCAAGTGACCCGCCGGAATGTCGCCGGAATGTCTGGTTGTCCTGCCCCCGGAAACACGCACGAATTGGTGCCCGATCACGCTCGGCACCCGTGGTCCATTCATTTCTGGCGCGGGAGCCATGATTACCTACCTCTTATTGCCGGTCCCTTTTGCGCCACCTAGATTGGCTGCAGCCGGGCCCGGCAGTTGTGGGGGTTTCAGGGGCTAGCACCCGGCTGACGGTGCCGGCGCAGTGGGTGACCCGCTGGGGTTGCGGAGAGCCCGCTGGCTGCTGGCGCCACAGGTGACGACCCGCTCACCGCCGCCACTTGCTGCTCCGAAACGACATGGCCCACCGCTTCCCGTACGCCCGTCGCAGCCGCATCCTGGCGCCCGCCGCACTGGCCGTCGCACTGCCGCTGCTGGCCGTCGTCCCGGCCCACGCCGCCGGCACCTCGGTGCACGTCAACTTCCAGGCTGCGGGTGTCACCGCGCCCGCGGGCTACACCGCCGACGTCGGGGCCGCGTACAACGGGACGAGCGGTTGGCAGACCCTCGCCGGCGCACCGCTCGACCTGACGGCGAACGCCCGGGTACGGCACAGCGCCGCCTCCCCCGACGTCCGCTACGACACCCAGGTGCTGATGCAGGCCCCGGCCGGCAGCGGCAACACGACACCCGGCAGGTGGGTGACCGCGCTGACCAACGGCACCTACGACGTGACCGTCGCCGTGGGCGACCCGACCGCGTTCAACTCGGTCGACGAGATCGTCGCCCAGCCGGGTACCGCCAACACCGTGACGATCATCAACCAGTACGTGCCCACGGCCGCTGCGCCGTGGAGCACGAAGACGGCGCGGGTCACCGTGAGCGGTGGGCAGCTCGTGCTCTCGCCTGCGGGTGGGAGCAACACGAAGATCGACTTCGTGGACGCCGTGCCGGTCGCGGCGTCCGGAGGCGCCGTGCTGTCGGTGACTTCGCCGGACAGCACGACGCTCGGGCTGTCGGCGCCGCGGCTGGTGTTCTCGCGCATCCGCGGCGCGGCCAACCCGCCGGCCCGGACCGTCACCTTCGCCAACACCGGCAGTGCCACCCTCACGGTGTCCGGTCTGGCCGTCGGCGGCACCGACGCGAGCAGCTTCGGCCTGGCCTCAGGACAAGCAACGTCACTGTCGATCGCTCCCGGCGGCTCGGCCACCGTCGCCGTCCAGTTCCACCCCACCGACCCCACCGGATGCCCGGACAGCAGCAGCCCGTACGCGATCGGTGCCGCCAACCGGTCGGCGACGCTGAGCTTCAGCTCGAACGACCCGGCACACCCGTCGGGCACGGTGAACCTGGCCGGCATCAGTTCCTGCGCGGCCGGCGGCAACTCCGAACCGGTGCTCGACCAGATCGTGGCGACTCTCGGCTACACCACCGTCGTGGACAACGCGAACATCGACCGCCGCTACATCGGCCCGAACCGTTGGCTTTCCGGGACCGACGAAGTCATCTCCCCGTACTTCCGGGCGGCGAACACCGGCCAGCCGGTCACCCTCACGCCGCTGGCGCACTATGGCGGCTCCAACACGGCCGCGGTCAATGGCCGGACCGGGTGGTACGCCAAGGGCGCCGCGATGACCTCGACGTTCAGCTGCAGCTCGGCCTGCCAGCAGCTGTGGAACTTCCCCGCCGACCCGTCCTCGACGACCTACAACCAGAACCAGAAG
>JAWWOL010000523.1:0-9806 GCA_033851695.1 Frankiales bacterium | reverse complement strand
TGGGAAGAGACCATAAAACGGCAGACGACGGATTGCGAGGTCTAAACCGGTTAATCCTCCGCTATCCGTGTTAAATCTCTTGATCGACAACGAAATCCATCGTAAACAGGCATGAGATCGCATACCCTCGAGCGATGCTCGATGTTCCTGCTCCGCACGCCTTGCTCGATGACATCGGCAAGGCGATCGTCGAACAGCTCCAGGAGGACGGCCGGCGTCCCTACGCGACCATCGCCAGGGCGGTGGGCCTGTCCGAGGCGGCCGTCCGCCAGCGGGTGACCAAGCTGCAGGAGGCAGGTGTCGTCCAGATCGTGGCCGTCACCGATCCCATGCAGCTGGGTTTCCGGCGCCAGGCGATGATCGGCGTCAGGGCCGACGGCGACCTCATCGCCACCGCCGATGCGCTGGCCGAGATGCCCGAGATCGACTACGTGGTGATCACAGCCGGCAGTTTCGACCTGCTCGCCGAGGTCGTCTGCGAGGACGACGCCCACCTGCTCCGGCTGCTCAACGACCACATCCGCTCCATCCCGCAGATCCAGCACAGCGAGACGTTCGTCTACCTGCGGCTGGCCAAGCAGACCTACACCTGGGGCACCCGATGACCACGACGCCGCAGACCCCGCCGCCCTCGGGCGAGCACACGCCGACCCATGACGAGGACCGGCACAAGCACCTGCAGGAGGCGGCTCGCCGGCACCTGTGGATGCACTTCACCCGGCTGTCGTCCTACGCCGACCACGAGATCCCGATCATCACGCGCGGCGAGGGCCCGTACATCTGGGACTCCCGCGGCCGCCGCTACCTCGACGGGCTGTCCGGGTTGTTCGTCGTCCAGGCCGGGCACGGGCGTGCCGAGCTGGCAGAGGCCGCGGGCAAGCAGGCCAACGAGCTCGGCTACTTCCCGCTGTGGAGCTACGGCCACCCGGCGGCGATCGAGCTGGCCGAGCGGCTCGCCTCCTACGCACCCGGTGACCTCAACCGGGTGTTCTTCACCACCGGGGGCAGCGAAGCGGTCGAGAGCGCCTGGAAGCTCGCCCGGCAATACTTCAAGGCCACCGGCGAGCCGGGTCGCTACAAGGTGATCTCGCGCGACATCGCCTACCACGGCGCGACGATGGGCGCGTTGTCGGTCACCGGCCTGGCCGCGATCAAGAACGTCTTCGAGCCGCTGGTGCCCGGTTCGGTACGAGTGCCGAACACCAACTTCTACCGGGCACCTGAGCACGCGGACGACTACGCGGCCTTCGGTGGCTGGGCCGCCGCCGAGATCGAGCGGGCGATCCTGCGCGAGGGTCCCGAGTCGGTCGCGGCGGTCTTCGTCGAGCCGGTGCAGAACTCCGGCGGCTGCTTCCCGCCGCCTCCCGGCTACTTCCAGGCGGTGCGTGAGATCTGCGACCGGTACGGCGTTCTGCTGGTCTCGGACGAGGTGATCTGCGCGTTCGGCCGGCTCGGCGAGTGGTTCGGCGCGCTGCGCTACGGCTACCAGCCCGACATCATCACGATGGCCAAGGGCATGAGCTCCGGCTACTCCCCCATCGGCGCGATGATCGCCTCCGACCGGCTGATCGAGCCGTTCCTCAAGGGCGACACGACCTTCCTGCACGGCATCACCTTCGCCGGGCATCCCGTGTCGTCGGCCGTAGCCCTGGCCAACCTCGACATCTTCGAGCGGGAAGGCATTCTGGGCCACGTACGGGACAACGAAGGCGCGTTCCGCTCGACGCTGGAGAAGCTCACCGACCTGCCGATCGTCGGCGAGGTCCGCGGCGACGGCTACTTCTACGGCATCGAGCTGGTCAAGGACAAGACCAGCAAGGAGACCTTCGACGACGACGAGAGCGAGCGCCTCCTGCGCGGCTTCCTCTCCGGCGCGTTGTTCGAAGCCGGTCTGGTCTGCCGCGCCGACGACCGGGGCGACCCGGTGATCCAGCTCGCCCCGCCGCTGGTCTGCGACCAGCAGCAGTTCGACGAGATCGAGCAGATCCTGCGCTCGGTGCTCACCGAGGCCTGGTCGCGCCTGTGAGCGGCCCTCGAACGTACGGCGGCTCTGCCCAGCCCCCCGTCTGGGCAGAGCCGTCGTACCCTCCCTGCCCCACCCCCCAGTCGTACGGCGGCTCCGCCGGCCCCCCGTCCAGCGGAGCCGCCGTACTCCCTACCCCGGACTCGACCGGCCGTAGCCGGTCGGCGTCGACCGCCCGCGGCCGTTCCGCGGACCTGAGGGTCAGCTGCGCCGGGTAGTCTCGGCTCATGCCTGGCCCACCGCTCACGTCCCCGACCGCCCTGGTCGCTCTCGTTCCGGAGGCCGACGCCGTCGTCGGCCGCTGGCGCGACGATCTCGATCCGTCCGCCCGCCGCGGGATGCCCGCGCACATCACCGTGCTCTACCCGTGGATCCCGCTCGACCAGCTCACCGGCCACGACGAGGCCGACCTCGCTGCGCTGGTCTCGGCGGTGCCGTCCTTCGTCATCTCGCTGCACGACATCCAGCGGTTCCCGCAGACGCTGTGGCTCGACCCCCACCCGGCCGACCCGTTCGTCCGGCTGACCATGGCGGTCCAGAACCGGTGGCCGGACTACGAGCCCTACTCCGGCCGGTTCGCCGCGATCGTGCCGCACCTGTCGATCGGCGACGCGGTCGACCCGGACGCGCTCGGCCACGTCGTCGCCGACGTCGCACCGAGGCTGCCGGTCGAGGCCAAGGTGACCCACCTCGCCCTGATGGCACTCGACGCCGACGGACGCTGGCAGCAGTACGCCGTCTACGCCTTGGGCTGACTCCGCTTGGCGATCGCCACGCTGAGCCGCGCCGGCATCAGCCGGGTGCCGGCGATGAGCAGCTTCCACCGCTTGCCGGGGATGCACACCGTACGGCCGCGGGCGAGCGACGCCAGCGACTCGTGGACGACGCGTTCTGGGCTGAGCCACAGGAACCCCGGGATCCGCTTCTCCGCGTCGCTGCCGGATCGGGCATGGAACTCGGTGTGCGTCATGCCCGGGCACAGGGCCTGCACGACGACGCCGTACGGGGCGGCCTCGATCGCCGCTGTCCGGCTCAGGGACAGCACGTAGGCCTTGGTCGCCGCATAGCTGCCGCGGGGCACCCAGGCGGCGACGGAGGACACGTTGATGATCGCCCCGCTCCGGCGCTCGACCATGCCGACAAGCGCAGCTCGGGTCAGCCGGAGCACCGCATGCGCATTGACCTCGAACATCTCGTCCTCGACCGCGGCGGAGCCGGTCAGGAACGGCTGGCCGGCGCCACGTCCGGCGTTGTTGACCAGCAGGTCAACCGGTCGCCCGGTCAGCCGTGTCTCCACCCTGGCCCGGCCGTCGGCCCGCGCCAGGTCGGCGACGATCACCTCGGCACCACCGAGCTCGTCGGCGACCCGGGTGAGCCGCTCGGCGTCGCGGGCGACCAGGACCAGGTCGTAACCGTCGGCCGCGAGCCGGGTGGCGAACGCGCGCCCGATGCCGGAGGTGGCGCCGGTGATCAGTGCTGTGGGCATGCCGGACGTCAGCCCGCCGTGGCGGCCAGCTGGCCGCAGGCGCCGTCGATCTCGCGGCCGCGGGTGTCCCGTACGGTCGTCGCCACCCCGTGGGACTGCAGCATCCGGACGAACTCGCGCTCGGCCTGCGGGGTCGAGGCGGTCCACTTGCTGCCGGGCGTCGGGTTGAGCGGGATCAGGTTGACGTGGACCAGCTTGCCGGCCAGGAGCTTTCCGAGCAGGTCCGCCCGCCAGGCCTGGTCGTTGATGTCGCGGATGAGGGCGTACTCGATGCTGACCCGCCGGTGCGTCGTCCGGGCGTAGTTCCAGGCGGCATCAAGCACCTCGCGTACCGGCCAGCGGGTGTTGACCGGCACCAGCGAGTCGCGCAGCTCGTCGTCCGGGGCGTGCAGCGACACGGCCAGTGTGACCTGCAGCCCCTCGTCGGCGAGCCGGAGCATGGCGGGTACGAGGCCGACGGTGGAGACCGTGATCGACCGCTGCGACAGGCCCAGGCCCTCGGGGGCCGGCGTGACCAGCGTGCGGACGGCCCTGAGCAGCCGGTTGTAGTTGGCCAGCGGCTCGCCCATGCCCATGAACACCACGTTGGACAGCCGTCCGGGGCCGCCGGGCACGGCGCCGGAGGCCATCGCGGCGGCCGCGTCGACGACCTGCTCGACGATCTCGGCGGTGGACATGTTGCGGGTCAGGCCGGCCTGGCCGGTAGCGCAGAACGGGCAGGCCATGCCGCAGCCCGACTGGCTGGAGACGCACACGGTCGCCCGGTCGGGATAGCGCATCAGCACGGACTCGGCGAACGCCCCGTCGAAGCCACGCCACAGCGTCTTGATCGTGGTGCCGTCATCGCAGCTCTGGACCTTGGCCGCGGTCAGCAGCTTGGGCATCAGCGCGCTGGTCAGCGTCTCGCGGGCCGCCGCCGGGATGTCGGTCATGGTGGCCGGATCGGAGCTCAGCCGGGTGAAGTAGTGCCGGGAGAGCTGGTCCGCGCGGAATGGCTTCTCGCCCAGCTCGGCCACGGCCGCACGGCGCTCGGCGAGGGTCAGGTCGGCGAGGTGACGCGGCGGCTTGGCACCGCGCGGGGCGACGAAGACGAGCTCAGGGGTGGAGGTCATGGCCTGTCCATCCTCCCATGCCCCGGGTCAGTGCCCCCCGTGCGACGGCGGGACGAACTTCGTCAGGAGGTACCAGGCCACGGGCGCCGTCGGCAGCAGCGAGTCGAGGCGGTCCATCAGCCCGCCGTGCCCGGGCAGCAGCGTGCCCATGTCCTTGATGCTGAGATCGCGCTTGATCATGGACTCGCCGAGGTCGCCGACGGTCGCCGCGCACACCACGGCGAGGCCGTACAGGACGCCCTGCCACCAGGCGGCGTGCAGGAGCACGGTCACGAAGAGCAGCCCGCCGCCGAGGCAGGCGGTGACGGAGCCGGCGAAGCCCTCCCAGGACTTCTTGGGGCTGATCGTCGGGGCCATGGCGTGCCTGCCGCCAGTCAGGACTCCGGCCGCGTAGCCGCCGATGTCGCTGCAGGCCACCGTCGCGGCGAACGCGACGACCCGGCGGGCACCGTCCGGGGGCACCGCGAGCAGCACCGCGAACGAGGCGAGGAGCGGGACGTAGACCAGCGCGAAGATCGTCGCGGCCACGTCCCGCAGGTAGCCGGCAGCTCCGTCGACCAGCCGCCACAGGCACCCCGCGACCGCCGTCAGCAGGAAGGCGATCACCAGGTCGTCGGTGCCCTTGGACCAGGCCAGCGAGAGCATGATGGCCGAGCCGAGCCACAGCGGCGGCAAGGGTACGCGCCGGTGGTCGGTGGCGAGCGCGGAGCTGAGCTCGTACAGGCCGAGACAGGCGGCGAGGCCGACCACGACGACGAATGCGGACCGTACGGTGAACAGCGGGATCAGCACGATCGCGGCCATGGCGAGGCCGACCGCCGTGGCTACCGGCAAGTTGCGCCCCGCGCGTCCTGGGGTGTGGGTCGCCGGCGCGCCCTCGGGCGGCGCGGGTGCCTGGTCGATCGCCTCGAGGGCGTGCTCCACTGCGTCACCGGGGGTGCCCACTAGACCTCGAGCAGCTCGGCTTCCTTGTGCTTGAGCAGCTCGTCGACGCTCGCCACGTAGCGCGACGTCGTCTCCTCGAGCTCCTTCTCCGCGCGGCGGACGTCGTCCTCGCCGGCCTCGCCGTCCTTCTGCAGCTTGTCCAAGGCATCCTTGGCGTGTCGACGGATGTTCCGGATGGAGATCCGGGCGTCCTCGGCCTTGGAGCGGGCGACCTTGATCAGGTCGCGGCGACGCTCCTCGGTCAGCTGCGGGAAGACGACCCGGATGATGTTGCCGTCGTTGGTCGGGTTGACGCCGAGGTCGCTGTCCCTGATCGCACGCTCGATCGCCGCCAAGGCACCCTTGTCGTAGGGCGTGATGATGGCCATCCGCGGCTCGGGCACGTGGAACGACGCGAGCTGGTTGACCGGCGTCGGAGCCCCGTAGTAGTCGGCGATGATCTTGCTGAACATCGACGGGTTGGCCCGGCCGGTGCGGATGCCGCCCAGGTCGTCGCGCGCGACCTGGACCGCCTTGTCCATCTTCTCCTCGCACTCGAGGAGGGTGTCGTCGATCACGGCTGGGCTCCTGTCACTGTCGTGGGCATGTCCGAACGGGCAGCTCAGCGCAGCTCGTTCGTCACCAACGTGCCGATCTTCTCACCGCGGACGGCCCTGGCGATGTTGCCGTCCTCGAGCAGGCTGAAAACCACCAGCGGCAGGTCGTTGTCCATCATCAGGCTGAAGGCGGTCGCGTCGGCGACCTTGAGCCCCCGGGCCAGCGCCTCGGCGTAGGTGACCTGGTCGAAGCGTACGGCCTCGGGGTTGGTCCTCGGGTCGGCGTCGTAGACCCCGTCGACCTTCTTGGCCATGAGCACCGACTGGGCGCCGATCTCGAGCGCGCGCTGGGCGGCGCAGGTGTCGGTCGAGAAGAAGGGCGCGCCGAGGCCGGCGCCGAAGATGACGACCCGGCCCTTCTCGAGGTGACGGATCGCCCGGCGCGGCACATAGGGCTCGGCGACCTGGCCCATCGCGATCGCGGTCTGCACCCGGGTGTCGATGCCCTGCTTCTCGAGGAAGTCCTGTAGCGCCAGGCAGTTGATCACCGTGGACAGCATGCCCATGTAGTCAGCCCGTGGCCGGTCCATGCCGCCGGCGGACAGCGCCGAGCCGCGGAACATGTTGCCGCCGCCGACCACGACCGCCACCTGGACGCCGGAGCGGACCACCTCGGCGATCTGACGGGCAATGTCCCGTACGGTGCCGGGGTCGATGCCCAGCGGGGCCCCGCCGGCGAAGGCCTCACCGGAGAGCTTGAGCAGCACCCGGCCCCAGTAGGCGCCGGCTGGCGCGTCGGGGGCGTCAGCGGACACGAAAGAGGCCGCCTGCGCGTCTTGGTCACTCACGGCTGGCGGCCTCCTTCGGTGGTGCGGGCGTGCGGGCTGGCGAGGGTGCTAGGGGCAGTCTGCCCTAGACCTGGCCGACCTCGAAACGGGCGAACCGCGTGACGGTCACACCGGCGTCCTTGAGCAGCTGGCCGACCGAGCGCTTGTTGTCCTGGACCGCCGGCTGGTCGAGCAGGGCGACCTGCTTGTAGAAACCGGTGATCCGACCCTCGACGATCTTCGGCAGCGCCGCCTCCGGCTTGCCCTCCTCGCGAGCGGTGGCCTCGACGACCCGGCGCTCGTTGTCGACGTCTGCGGCGGGCACGTCGTCGCGGCTGACGTAGAGGGGGCTCATCGCCGCGATCTGCATGGCAGTGCCCCGCGCGACGTCGATGTCGGAGCCGTCGAACTCGACCAGCACGCCGACCTGCGGCGGGAGGTCGCTGCTGCGGCGGTGCATGTAGGCGGCGACCTGACCGTCGAAGACGATGACCCGGCCGAGCTGCAGCTTCTCACCGATGACGGCGGCGACCGAGTCGATGTTCTCGCTGACCGTACGGCCGTCGGCGAGCGTCTGGCCGAGCAGCTCGGCGGCGTCGGCCGGCTTGCTGCCCGCGGCGTGCGCCACGATGTCGGCGGCGAGCTGCTGGAACTGCTCGTTCTTGGCGACGAAGTCGGTCTCGCAGTTGAGCTCGATCATCGCACCCTCGGCCGCGGCGATCAGACCGTTGCTCGCGGTGCGCTCGGAGCCCCGCTTGGCCACCTTGCCGGCTCCCTTGATCCGCAGGATCTCGCCGGCCTTGTCGAAGTCACCGTCGGCCTCGACGAGTGCCTTCTTCGCGTCCATCATGCCCGCGCCGGTGGCGTCGCGGAGCTTCTTCACGTCCGCGGCGGTGATGTCAGCCATCGTGTTCTCTTTCCTTCATCCGTAGGTGCTGATCAGCCGGACATACGGGCCGGCCGGATCCGGGGGTGGAACGCCGGCACGGGGACAGGGTGTTCCCGTCCCCGTACCGGCGTCCTCGTACGGACCACCGGGCCGCCCGTGGCGGGCAGGCGTCAGGCCTGGGTGGTGGCTTCTTCGGCGGGAGCTACGTCGGCCGGAGCAACCTCTGCGGCAGGCACCTCAGCCGCAGGGGCCTCAGCAACGGGGGCCTCCGCAGGCACCTCAGCCGCAGGGGCCTCGCCAGCAGGCACCTCGGCAGCGGGCACCTCAGTCGTGGCCCCGTTGGCCCGCTCCAGGAGCTCACGCTCCCAGTCGGCCAGCGGCTCGTCGGTCGCCAGCTCGCCGGTGGCGGGCTTCTCGTCCCCGCGTGCGGCACCGGCGCGAGCCATCAGGCCCTCGGCGACCGCGTCGGCCACGACCCGGGTGAGCAGGTCGACCGAGCGGATCGCGTCGTCGTTGCCCGGGATCGGGTAGTCGACCTCGTCCGGGTCGCAGTTGGTGTCGAGGATCGCGACGACCGGGATGCCCAGCTTGCGCGCCTCGCCGACCGCGATGTGCTCCTTCTTGGTGTCGACGATCCACACGGCGCTGGGCACGCGGGTCATCTCCCGAAGGCCACCCAGGGTGCGGGCGAGCTTGATCCGCTCCCGCGAGAGCATGAGGGCTTCCTTCTTGCTGAGCACCGTCTGGCCACCGGTCTGCTCGATCGCCTCGAGCTCCTTGAGACGCTGCAGCCGCTTGTAGACCGTCTGGAAGTTGGTCAGCATGCCGCCGAGCCAGCGCTGGTTGACGTACGGCATGCCCACGCGGGTGGACTGGCCGGCGATCGCTTCCTGCGCCTGCTTCTTGGTGCCGATGAACAGCACGGTGCCGCCGTGGGCGACCGTCTGCTTGATGAACTCGTACGCGCGGTCGATGTAGGACAGCGACTGCTGCAGGTCGATGATGTAGATGCCGTTGCGCTCGGTGAAGATGAAGCGCTTCATCTTGGGGTTCCACCGACGGGTCTGGTGCCCGAAGTGGACACCCGACTCCAACAGCTCCTTCATGGTCACGACGGCCATCGTCGGTACCTGTACCTCTCTGTCGCCGGCGAGGCGGCGACGAAACCGGTTGCTGTGACCCGCGAGATGCGGTCCACCCTGACGTCCGCTGCGGCTGCCCTCCCGCGAGGCGGGTGGGACCGAGTGCCTGACCCGGAGAGGTCGGCTGCGAGCCGACGTCTGGGTGTGATTGCGGACGTGCGAAGTCGACGCGGGATCTGCCCGCGCCGCCGGCACGAGTGTGGCACAGGCCGCAGGCACAGGTCGAGCCGGTAGCCCGCACCCAGAGCAGCGTCCAGCCCCGCGTTCCCGTCGTCCACAGCCTGCCGATCTGTCCACAGCCGGGCAGGCGTCACTTCCCCGCCCGACCGGGCGGCCGCACTCTCGAGGCATGGCACTCCCGCTCGCTCTCACCGCCCTGGCCGTGGCCGCCGGCCTCGGCCCACTCACGCCCGCGGCCTCACCTCCGACGTCCGGCGGCTGGCTCTGGCCGTTGGCCGGGACACCGGTCGTGTCGCGACCGTTCCAAGCGCCCAGGACTGCGTACGGGCCGGGTCACCGCGGGGTCGACCTCGCCGCCCCGCCCGACGCCTCGGTCCTCGCCGCCGGCACCGGGGTGGTCAGCTTCGCCGGCTACATCGCCGGAGTGGGCGTCGTTGCCGTCACGCATCCCGGCGGCCTGCGGACCACCTACGAGCCGGTGGCTCCCCTGGTCCGCGCCGGCACCCGGGTCGGTGCCGGCGAGCCGGTCGGGCGGCTGCTGGCGGGGCACGGCGACTGCGGCCCCGGCCGGTGGTGCCTGCACTGGGGAGTCCTGCGCGGGTCGGTCTACCTCGACCCGCTGACCCTGGTCAGGCGTGGCCCGGTGCGGCTGTTGCCGCTCCAACC
>JAWWOL010000505.1:0-3042 GCA_033851695.1 Frankiales bacterium | reverse complement strand
ACCTCGAACAACGGGGTCAGGCTTAGGCAGTGCTCACCGGGCGGCGGCTCGGGCACCAGAATGACTCACGCCATCCGATGCAGCCCCATTAGGCTTGGCCGGGTGACTCCTCCCACAGCCGTGCTGTTCGACTTCGCGGGCACCTTGCTGGTGCCCGAGCCCCGGGATGCCTGGGTTGCCGCGGTCTGCCCCGAGCTGCCCCCCGCGGAGGTGGCCGAGCTGGCCGAGGCGCTCGACCACGCCGGCCGCCCCGGCGGCCCGGAACCTGTTGCCCTGCCCCAGGAGTGGGCGGAGGCCTACGCGCAGCGGGACGTCAGCACGACCCGGCACCGGGCGGTGTACGAGGCACTGCTGTCCACGGTCGTCGACGCAGCACTGGCACGCCGACTGTACGAGCGCTCGATCGCGCCGGAAGGCTGGGTCCCGTACCCCGATGCGCTGCCGGTGTTGACTGAGCTGCGTGACCGTGGGGTGCCGGTGGTGGTGGTCAGCAACGTCGGCTTCGACCTGCGCGCGGTCTTCGCCGGCCACGGGTTGGCCGAACTGGTGACGACGTTCGTGCTGTCGTGCGAGATCGGCGTGATGAAGCCCGATGCGGAGATCTACCGGACGGCACTTGCCTCGCTCGATCTCCAGCCCCACCAGGTCCTGATGGTGGGGGACGACCGGCGCTCGGACGGCGCCGCGGTCGACCTCGGGATCAGGACCCTGCTGCTGCCATATTCCGCGGCACCGGTCGAGCACGGTCTCGACGCCGTCCTCGGGCTGGCTGCCCGAGGCTAGCCAGACTCGAACTCCGGCTCCTCCATCCGCTGACCGTACCCGGGTCGGTGGGGCGGAACGGCGATCCGTAGGTCCTCGGCAACTTGCCGTTCCAGCAACGGTGCTTGTGATCAGAACGTCCTTCGCGCAACGCTGTGCCTATGACTCAGGAACACGACTTCACGGATGAGAAAGATTTGTACAGCCGGGAGTTCTGGGACGACCGCTACGCCGCCACGGAGGCGTTGTGGAGCGGCAGTCCGAATCCGCACCTCGTCGCCCAGGTCGCCGAGCTGACCCCGGGAACCGCGCTGGACGTGGGCAGTGGCGAGGGCGCCGACGCGATCTGGCTGGCAGCCCGTGGCTGGCAGGTGACCGGGCTCGACATCTCCCAGGTGGCCCTGGACCGTGCCGGGGCCCACGCCGATCAGGCCGGAGCTGAGATCGCGGAGCGGATCACTTGGCAGCAGGGCGATCTGCTGTCATGGACCCCGACCGAGCAGTTCGACCTGGTGACAGCGCATTTCATCCACCTGCCCGGTCCGGCGCGGCGCTCGCTGCACCGCAGCCTGGCTGCAGCCGTCCGGCCGGGCGGCAGCCTGCTCGTCGTGGGCCACCATCCCGAGGACCTGAAGGCCCATGTCGGGCGACCCGACCTCCCGGACTTCTTCTTCACTGCCGAGGAGGTGGCCGCTGAGCTCGACCCGGGGCAGTGGGAGGTCGTCGTGGCGGCCGCCCCGCAGCGGCAGATCGTGGACTCGGAGGGAAAGCCGGTCACGATCAGCGACGCCGTTCTCCGCGCGGTACGTCTTCGGGCCGGCTGACGCGACGGCCATTGGGGGTGCGGTTCGTCGCCACCGGCGTCACCCTCGAGGAACCTTGAGCGCCTTCTGCAGGGGCAGGTGCCGCGACGAGTCGCCGACGAACAGGTGATAGGTCCCGGCGTGCACCGTCCAGCCGGTGGCGAGACTGTCCCAGGTCGCCAGTGCCTGCCGGGGCACCGTGAGGGTCACCCGTCGGCTCTGCCCAGGCTTGAGGCTGACCTTGGCGTACGCCTTGAGCTGGCGGGGCACCTCGTGCGCCGAGCGCGGGAAGCCGACGTAGAGCTGGGCCACCTCGGCGCCTGACCGCGTGCCGGTGTTCGTGACGGTGACGGTGACCACGTACTTGCTGCCGGACTTCTTGGCCTGCAGGTGCCCGAACCCGAACGAGGTGTACGACAGTCCGTAGCCGAACGGGAACAGCGGCGTCTGGTGCTGGGCCTCGTACCACCGGTAGCCGACCTGCAGTCCTTCGGTGTAGTAGACGTCGCTGCCGTCACCGGGGTACTCGACGGTCGACCGGGCCGGACCTTGGGCGTCGCTGGCCGGGAACGTCACCGGCAGCCTGCCGGACGGGTTGACGTCGCCGAACAGCAACCGGGCCAACGCCGTGCCGCCGGTCTGCCCGGGGTACCACGCCTCCAGCACCGCGGCCACGTCGTGCAGCCACGGCATCAGCACCGCGCTGGCCGTGTTGAGGACGACCACGGTACGGGGGTTGGCGGCGGCGACCGCGGCGATCAGCTTGTCCTGGTCGGCCGGCAGGGCCAGCGTGCTGCGGTCCATGCCCTCCGACGTCGGGTCGGACACGACGACCACGGCGACGTCGGCACTCCGGGCGGCGACTGCCGCCTGGTCGATCATCAGGTTCTCCTGCGGCTGCCAGCCGAGGTGCAGGCCGGGCGTCACGCCGAACAGGTCGACGCCGACCAACGTGGCCTGGAACGGCGTGACGTCGACCCGGATCTGGTGGGCTCCGGCAGTCAGCGTGATCAGCCCGTCCCTGGTGGCCTCGCGCATCGGGGTGAAGCTGACGACCGGGGTCCCGTCGACCCAGACCTGGACGTTCGCCCCGGCGGACAGCGAGAACCGGTAGTCGCCCGCGGCGGCGGCGATGAAGGCGCCGCTGTAGCGGGCGGACCACGTCGGCAGTGCCGCGACCGGCGCCGGGTTGCCGGTGAGGTCAAGGTTGGGGACCGTGCCGGTCGTCGCGGGTGAACCGCTGAGGTCGGCGTTGGCGAAGTACTGCACCTGCACACCACTGGGGAACGCGCTGGCGGGCACGGCAGGGAGCGCGCCCACACCGAGCGTGCCGCGGGCGTGGGTGACCCTGGTGCCTGTCCCTGCCCGGGCGGTGATCCCGGCCAGCGACGTCACGACCGGCGCAGACGGCAGCACCGCCGCCGAGCCGCCGGCAGCGGTCTGGGGGTGCTCCTCCGCGGCGTCCCCGATGACCGCG
>JAWWOL010000503.1:0-10476 GCA_033851695.1 Frankiales bacterium | reverse complement strand
GTCGGCGCCGCCGGCAGAAGGCCTTGAGCCTCTGCCGGCGCCGCCGCCACCCGGCCTGGCGTTGTGAGCACGGACAAGATGGGCGGAAACTGCCTCCATGAGCAACCCGACGGTCGCCGAAGCCTCGACCGGGGAGCCGGTCCTCGAAGCCAAGGACGTGAGCAAGTCCTTCCCCGGCGTACGGGCTCTGGATCACGTGTCACTCGCCATCGCTCCCGGTGAGGTGCACGCCCTCGTAGGGGAGAACGGCGCTGGCAAGTCCACGTTGATCAAGCTGTTGACCGGCGTCTACCAGCTCGACGAAGGGCAGCTCCTTCACCGCGGCAAGCAGGTGGCGTTCGGCAACCCGCGGGCCGCCCAGCTGGCCGGCATCAGCACCATCTACCAGGAAGTCAACCTGGTGCCTCAGCAGAGCGGTGCGCGCAACCTCTACCTGGGCCGCGAGCCGCGTAACCGGCTGGGCCTGATCGACTTCAAGAAGATGAACAGTGACGCCAAGGCGCTGTTGCGGGACTTCCAGATCGACGCCGATGTCGAAGCCCCCGTCTCCTCACTCGGTCTGGGCGCCCAGCAGATGATCTCCGTCGCCCGAGCGATTGCCCTCGACGCCAACGTCGTCATCATGGACGAGCCGACCTCCTCACTCGAGACCCGCGAGGTCGAGACGTTGTTCCGGTTGATCGACCGGCTGAAGTCTGCCGGCGTTGCGATGATCTACGTCAGCCACCGACTCGACGAGCTGTACCGGATCTGCGACCGGGTGACCGTCCTACGGGACGGCAAGCTCGTCCACAGCGGGGTGCTGTCCGACCTGCCCAGGGCCAAGCTGGTCGCCACGATGCTCGGCCACGAGCTGCTCGAGCAGGTCAAGCGTCAGGTCGGGCTCACCGAGGAGCGCACCGGCGCGCCATCAGGCAGGATCGTCCTTCAGGTCGAGCATCTCGAGCGCCGCTCTCTCCTCCATGACATCTCCCTCGATGTCCATCCAGGTGAGGTTGTCGGACTCGGCGGTCTGCTTGGCTCAGGCCGCAGCGAGACGGCCAAAGCCATCATGGGTGCCCAGGTTCTCGACTCGGGTGAGGTTCGGATCGATGGCACGCCGATCAAGCTCGGCTCGCCGTCCCACGCCATCCAGGCTGGCATTGCGCTGCTGCCCGAGGACCGCAAGCTCGAAGGCATCCTGCCCAACCTGAGCATTCGGGACAACATCGCGCTCGCGATCCTGCCTCGGCTGGCGCGGGCCGGGGTGGTGTCCGACGGCAAGGTTGACGACATCGTCGCGACCTTCATGAAGCGGCTCAACATCCGCGCGTACGGGCCGGACCAGAAGGCCGGCACGCTCTCCGGCGGCAATCAGCAGAAAGTGCTGCTCGCCCGTTGGCTGTGCCTGAGCCCCAAGCTGCTGATCCTCGACGAGCCGACGCGAGGCATCGATGTCGGCGCCAAGGCCGAGGTGCGGGGGACGGTCGACGACCTCGCGAAGGACGGCCTCGGTGTGCTGCTCATCTCGTCCGAGACCGAGGAGCTGGTCGGTCAGTCGCATCGGATTGTGGTCCTCAAGGAGGGTCGGGTGGCCGCTGTCCTGTCCGGCGACGAAGTCAATGAGGGAGCGCTGGTGCACGCGATCGCCGGCGAAGCCGGACCGGACGACGCCGCGGTAGGGGAGAACCTCGATGTCTGAGACGCTCGCCTCGGGCCGCCCCTCAGCCGCCACGCCTCCCGCCCCGGGAGGGCTGCGCGCGCGGCTTTCGTCGGTGAGCCGGGCGGATGCGTTGCGATGGGTTCGGGACAACGGCGTCTATCTGGCGCTGGCTGTTCTGCTCGTGTTCGACCTGTTCTTCACCCCCCGGTTCGTCACCTACAGCAACTTGAACCAGCAGGTCGTCTCCTGCACACGGGTCATCGTGGTGGCTCTCGGCATGGCACTCGCCATCGGGACCGAGGGAATCGACCTGTCCGTGGGTGCGGTCATGGCGCTCTCCGGCGCCCTGCTGGTGGAGTTCAGCGGGCTGCCGGCCATCGTGGCGATCCTGCTGGCGCTGTTGGCCGGCGCGTTCGTCGGCGCGCTCAACGGGAGCCTGATCGCCTATGTCGGGGTCCAACCGATCGTCGCCACGTTGGCCTTTCTGTTCGCCGGTCGCAGCATCGCGACCCTGCTGCTGTACGGACATGACGCCACGATCCAGAGCGACACGATCAACAAGATCAGCAGTGGCAGCATCTTCGGGGTCAGGGGGCTGATCATCGCCGCCCTGGTGCCCGTACTGCTGGTGTCCTTCGTGGTGCGCAAAACGACGTTCGGCCGACGTGTGGTGGCGATCGGCGACAACCTCCGCGCGTCCTACCTCTCCGGGCTGCCGGTCAAGACGACGCTGATCCTGGTCTACGTCACCAGCGGCGTGCTGGCGGCGTGGGCCGGGGTGATGGACACCTCGAGCATCGAGTCGGCCTCGGCGCTGTCCAGCGGCCTGAGCTATGAGCTGTTCGCCATCACGGCGGTCGTCGTGGGCGGGACGCCGCTGTCGGGGGGCCGGATCCGGGTGGTCAACACGGTGGTCGCCGCCATCTTCATGCAACTGCTCAGGAGCACGCTCACCTTCCACAACGAGCCAGACGCGATCTCCCAGATGATCACTGCTGTCGTGATCATCGTGGCGGTCTTCGTCTCGCGCGTGAGGGCCCGAGCATGAGCTCCGGCATCGAGAACTCCCCCACCCTGGCGGCCGAGGCGAGCCGCGGGGAGGACCCGCTCACTCCGGACGCCGGGCGGACGCCGCTGAACCGGATCGCTGCCGCGTTCCAGCGGCCCGGCGTCGCTGCGGTCGTCGTGCTCGCGGTCGTGGTCGTGGTCGCGTCGCTGATCTGGCCGTCGTTCCACTCCACAGACAACTTGCGCAATGTCGTGCTGGGCCAGTCCTATCTCGGGATCTTGGCCATCGGGATGACCTTGGTCATCATCACCGGCGGCATCGACCTGTCGGTCGGCTCGGTGTTCGCGCTCGGCGGGGTTGTCGGCGTCTGGTTCAACTCGCACGGCGGCGTCGTGGTGGCCATCGTGATGACCTTGCTCGTCTGCGGCGCGATCGGCTTGATCAACGGCATGCTGATCGCGTACGGCGGTATGGCGCCGTTCATCGTGACGCTCGCGGCGTTGTTCGGCGTCCGCGGGCTTGTCTACCAGCTCACCGATGCCGGCTCCACCACCTACCAGGCGCCGAAGGACTCCGCGTTCGCGCACCTCGGAACCGGGCTGTGGTTCAGCTTCGGCATCCCCATCTTCATCGCCGTGGCGGCCTACGTCATCGGCTACATCGTGCTCGAACGGACGCCGTTCGGACTCACCGTGTTCTCGATTGGTGGCAGCGAGGCCGCCGCTACCTTGATGGGCCTGAAGGTCCGACGTACCAAGCTGATCCTCTACGTCGCCTCAGCGATGCTGGCCGGCCTCGCCGGCATGCTGCAGGCAGCGCAGCTCGTCTCCGCCAGCCCGATCATTGCCTCCGGCTACGAGCTGTCCACCATTGCCGCCGTCGTCATCGGCGGCACCTTGCTGACGGGTGGCTCCGGCAGTTTGCTGGGCACGGCTGCGGGTGTGCTTCTGCTGGGTGCCATCACCAGCATCCTGACCGAGCTGCAGCTGCAGTCGGCCTGGAACCAGGTGGTCCAGGGCGCATTCCTGGTCGTGGTCGTCACTGTGCAGCGTGTGCTCAACCGGGGGCGCCAGAAATAACCCGGGACCTCATGGTTACCTTCGGGCGAGGGGCCGGGGACGGCACGTCACGCGGGGCCTGCACCCCCACGACGCGGCGTCAGGCCAGGAACAGGGGGGAATCGATGGGCAGCTGCAGGCCCGCAGCGTGCACGCGCCTCAACAGATGGCCCAGCTGCTCCGGAGTCAGACGGCCATCGGTCGGCACTACCGGTCGCGGCACGTCCAAGGCCACCGCCGCCTCGATGGCCTTGTCCGTGATGGCCAGCTCGATCGCCCGGAGGTGGTGAGCCCGCATCGCGACGTCGCGGCTGCCGCGCATCTCGGCGTGCTCCAGGACGAGGCGACGGAGGTCGGCCGCCACCCGCTCTATCGGCGGAGCGGTCGGTGCGGGCTGCGGCCTGTGCTGTGCGGTGACCCGGCGAACCGCGCGGGTGACCCTGGGCAGGTTGAGCACGGCACCCACGATCAGGGTGGGACCAACCATCAGTGCGCCGATGCCCGCGACGTTGCCGAAATCCATCGCCCAATCCTCTGCTGACCTCCCCTTCAGATTACGTCGGCTGGCCGGCGACGTCGGGCCGGGGACGGGGAGGGCTGGTGCTCCGGCGTACGACCAGCTGCGTCGGCAGGGTGACGGCGTCGTCGGCGTGCTCGCCCCGCAGCCGGCACAACAGGTTCTGGGCAGCGACGACGCCCTGGTCGCGTACCGGCTGCCGCACCGTGGTCAGGTCCAGGAGCTCGGAGACCGGGTGGTCATCGATCCCGATGACCGAGATGTCGCCGGGCACGTCCAGCCCTGCTCGGCGGATCGTCCGCATCGCGCCCACCGCCAGCTCGTCGGAGTGGGCGTAAACCGCGGTCGGCGGCTCACGCTGGCTCAGCAGACGGTCCATCGCCTGGGCACCCAGATCGCCGCCCCAGTCGACGGTGGCGACGAGCTCGTCGCGGGCCGGGATGCCGGCCTCACGCAGGGCAGCGTGGTAGGCCTCGGTCCGGCCGACCGCAACCGGCCAGCCCGGCTGGTCCGGGTCGTTGCCCGCGATCATTCCGATCCGCCTGTGGCCCAGGAACAGCAAGTGGTCGACGGCCTGTCGTCCCGCGACGTAGTCGTCGATGCAGACGTACGGGTAGGAGGCGACCTGTCCGCCGACGGCCGTGATCTGCACGCCCATCAGCTCCAGGCGCTGACGCTCGTCGTCATCGACGGGTAGCCCCAACAGCACCAGCGCGTCGACCTTGCGTCGGGCCGGCAGCCGGGCGAAGAAGTGGTGCCGGTCGTCGGCATCCCCGACGTGGTAGAGCAGGACGTCGACGTCTGCCTCGCGCAGAACGGACTCGAGGCCTTCGATCAGGGCACCGAAGAACCAGCGGGACAGGTGCGGCACCACCACAGCGACCCGCGTCGATGCACCGCCGGCGAGCCGCGATGCTTCCGGAGAGGCCACGTACGACAGCTCCTCGGCTGCCCGCGTCACGCGCGCCCTCGTCGTGTAGGAGACCCCTGGTCGGCCGCTCAACGCCCGAGATGCGCTGGCGACGGACACCCCCGCGCGGCGGGCGACCTCGGCCAGGTTGGTATGTCTCTCTGCCCTCACGGGCCTAGCGTAAACGCTTGCAGATCAGCGCCAAAACGATCGGGCTACTCCGACCAGAATGTCTCTCCGCGGTGTCTTGACGAGGGGACAAAGCGGGATTGATAGTAGATCTCGCTCTTGCAAGCGCTTGCGAATCGTTCCCCAGGAGTCCACATGGGCGCGAACCGTGGTGCCGGGTCTGTGCAGCGACGGTCCCGTCTTGGCGTGGGGTTCACCTGTCTCGCGCTGTTGGCCGGGTGCGGGACCACGAGCACCAGCGGGTCGTCCGGGCCCGTGACGATCAACTGGTACGTCAACCCGAACACCAGCGGCTCCTACCAGAAGATCGTCGACTCCTGCGTCCAGCAGTCGGCCGGGCGGTACAAGGTGGCCTTGCAGGTGCTGCCCGCGACCGCGGACGGTCAGCGCGAGCAGGTCGTCCGACGGCTGGCGGCGGGCGACGCGTCGATGGACGTGGTCACGGTCGACCCGCCGTACACCGCCGAGCTGGCCAACGCCGGCTGGCTCCGCCCGTTCAGCCAGACGCAGCGGACCGAGCTCCTCCAGAACGTCCTGGCCGCGCCCATCGCGACCGCGGTCTGGCAGGGCACCCTGGTCGCCGCACCGTGGATCGCGAACACCCAGCTGCTGTGGTACCGCAAGTCGGTCGCGCAGAAGGCGGGCGTCGATCCGACGTCTCCGACCTTCACCTGGGACAAGCTGATCGACGCGGCGGTGAAGACCGGCACCAAGGTCGAGGAGCAGGGCGGCCGGTACGAGGGCTACGCGGTCTGGGTCAACGCGATGGTGCTCGGTGCGGGCGGTCAGGTTCTCGAGAACAACGACCGTGGCAAGGACGCAACGGTTGCGCTCGACTCGCCCG
This sequence comes from Frankiales bacterium, assembly GCA_033851695.1. GTDB lineage: Bacteria > Actinomycetota > Actinomycetes > JAWWOL01 > JAWWOL01 > JAWWOL01. The sequence continues at coordinate 4,307 of JAWWOL010000503.1, read as the reverse complement.
CGGGGCTACGTGCGGCGCAGATCATCAAGCGGCTGGCGACGTCGAAGGCCGCCGACCCCTCGCTCGCGACCGCCACCGAGGAGATCGGCCGGGCAGCCTTCGAGGGACCCTCCGGCGGCTTCATGCTGAACTGGCCCTACGTCTACGCAGCGTTCCAGGCCGACGTGAAGGCAGGCACCCTGAAGCCGGCGTGGATGGACGACCTCGGCTGGGCCCGCTACCCGCGTGTGGACGCCGACCGGCCGAGCAAGCCTCCGATCGGCGGCAACAACCTCGTCATCAGCAAGTTCAGCAAGCACCCCACCGAGGACTACGCCCTCGTGAAGTGCATCGTCTCACCGGCGATGGAGAAGATCGAGCTGCTGGTCAACGGTGACCCCGAGGCGAACGCCCTGGTCTACAAGGACCCCGAGGTGGTCAAGTCCATTCCGATGGCGGCGCTGATCCAGGAGTCCATCGACGCCGCGGGCCCGCGGGCCATCACCCCGTTCTACGGGGACGTGTCCGGCGCCCTCCAGCGGACCTGGCAGCCACCCGCGAGCATCAACCCGACGTCGACACCGAAGAACTCCGCGAAGCTCATCCACGACGTGTTGGAAGGCAGGCGGTTGCTGTGAGCCGGCAGAGCACGCCGCGTTGGCGTAGGACCGGGGGGTACCGATGACCGCGACCGTCGAGCGGGCTCCCAGCGCCGTAACCAAGGCGCCACCGATCTCCGAGCGGGTGCGCCACGAACGGCGCCTCGGCTGGATGCTGTCCGCACCGGCGGTGGTGGTCATGCTCTTCGTGACCGCCTACCCGATGCTCAATGCGCTCTACCTGTCGATGTTCCAGTACCGCCTGACCGACCCGGCCCACCGCAAGTTCGTCGGCCTGAGCAACTACTGGATCGTGCTCAGGGACAACCTGTGGTGGAAGGACGTCGCGACGACGGCGATCATTACCGGCATCACCGTGGTCTTCGAGCTGGTGATCGGCTTCGTCTTCGCGCTGGTCATGCACCGCATCCTGTTCGCGCGCCGCACGGTGCGCACCTCGATCCTGCTGCCCTACGGCGCGATCACGGTTGTCTCCGCCTTCGCCTGGCGCTACGCGTTCGAGCTCGACTCGGGTTTCGTCAACAAGTGGCTAGGCCTGGGGTCCTTCGACTGGTTCTCGCACACCTGGTCGGCGCTGCTGGTGATCTGCCTGTCGGAGATCTGGAAGACGACGCCGTTCATCGCGCTGTTGCTCCTGGCGGGGCTGGCGCAGGTCCCGGACGTGCTGGGCGAGGCGGCATCGGTTGACGGCGCCACCGCCTGGCAGCGGCTGCGCAAGGTCACGATCCCGAACATGAAGGCCGCGATCATGGTCGCCGTGCTGTTCCGGACCCTCGCCGCATGGGCCATCTTCGACAACATCTTCATCATGACCGGTGGTTCGGCGAACACCGAGTCGTTGTCGTTCCTCACCTACCGGCAGAGCATCACCCGTGTCGCGATCGGCCTGGGATCGGCGTTGTCCGTCCTGCTCTTCCTGTCGGTCGTGGCGATCGCCGTCGTGTTCGTCAAGGGATTCAAGGTGAATCTAGCGTCTGTGAGGTCGGACTGATGACCCAGCAAACCCCGCGGCAGCAGGCGGCGTGGGCCGTCGGGTCGCTCGTCCTGGTGGTCTACGCGCTGTTCCCCATCGCCTGGGTCCTGTCGCTCTCGCTGAAGCCGCCGACCGACCTGGCGAACGCGAGCTTCTTCCCGACCCACTGGAGCCTGGAGAACTACAGAACGGTCTTCAAGACCAGCCTGTTCACCAGTGCGCTTCGCAACTCGATCGGCATCACGCTGATCGCCACGGCGATCAGCGTCGTGCTCGCGACCTTCGCAGCGTACGGAATCTCTCGCCTCGAGTTCCCTGGCAAACGAGCCATCCTGTCCGTCGCCCTCGCGATCGCCGCCTTCCCGGTGGTGGCCCTCGTCACCCCGCTGTTCAACATGTGGCGCACGGTCCACCTGTTCGACACCTGGCCGGGGGTCATCATCCCGCTGGTCTCGTTCTCACTGCCGCTGTCCATCTACACGCTGTCGGCCTTCTTTCGCGAGATCCCGTGGGAGATGGAGCAGGCGGCCCAGATCGACGGTGCCACCACCTGGCAGGCCTTTCGCAAGGTCATCGTGCCGTTGGCGGCGCCAGGAGTCTTCACGGCGGCGATCCTGGCATTCTTCGCTGCCTGGAACGACTTCGTGTTCGGCGTGTCCCTGACCTCGACCAGCGCCGCCCGTCCTGTCCCTGCAGCACTGGCATTCTTCACCGGCGCTTCGAACTTCCAGTCACCCATCACCGCGATCGCCGCGGCCGCGGTGGTGGTGACGATCCCCGTCGTCCTGATCGTGCTGGTCTTCCAGCGGCGCATCGTGGCCGGTCTCACCAACGGCGCCGTCAAAGGCTGAGCGCGCCGACGCTCCCAGAGAGAGAAGCAGCGGGCCATGTCAGACATCAAGCTCCAGCACCTCACCAAGGTCTACGGTGACGGCTACCCGGCCGTCAACGACGTCAGCATCGACATCGCCGACGGCGAGTTCGTCATCCTCGTCGGCCCTTCCGGCTGCGGCAAGTCGACCCTGCTGCGGATGATCGCCGGCCTCGAGGACATCACCGAGGGCGACCTGCTGATCGGGGGGACCCGGGTCAACGAGAAGGCGCCCCGCGACCGCAACCTGGCGATGGTCTTCCAGAACTACGCGCTCTACCCCCACCTGACCATCTTCGAGAACATCGCTTTCCCCATGCGGCTGCAGAAGGTGCCGAACGACGAGGTCAAACGGCGGGTGGAGAATGCGGCGAAGACGCTGGAGCTCGAGGAGCACCTGCAGCGAAAGCCGGCCCAGCTCTCCGGTGGCCAGCGGCAGCGCGTGGCGATGGGTCGCGCCATCGTCCGCGAGGCCAACGCATTCCTCTTCGACGAGCCGTTGTCCAACCTGGACGCCAAGCTCCGCGGGCAGATGCGCACCGAGATCTTGCGCCTGCAGCGGACCTTGCGCGTCACGACGGTCTACGTGACCCACGACCAGACCGAGGCCATGACCCTGGGCGACCGTGTGGCCGTGCTGCGCAAGGGCGTGTTGCAGCAGCTGGCCTCGCCGCGGGAGCTGTACGAGCAGCCGGCCAACCTGTTCGTCGCCGGCTTCATCGGCTCGCCGCCCATGAACTTCCTGCCTTGTCGGGTGGTTGACGGCGCACTGCAGCTGCCGTTCTTGACGGCACCGCTGGACCCCGCGCTCGCGGCGAAGCTCGGTGACCGGGACCTGCTCATTGCCGGTATCAGGCCTGAGCATTTCGAGGTTGCCGAGCTGGTCGATGAGCGCATCCGCGGCGACGGTGTGAAATTCGCCGTTACCGTGGACGTGACGGAGTGGCTGGGTGATTCGCAGTACGCCTACATTCCGTTCGAGGCGCCGGACGAGATCCGGCAGCAGCTGGCCGAGCTCGAGCATGAGCTGGACAGCGAGCAGCTGCGCACGCAGCTCGTGGTCTCGATCGACCCGGCGAGCTTCGTACGGGACGGCGACCGGACCGAGCTGTGGGTGAGCCCCCGCCGCATCCAGCTGTTCGACCCCCGGACCGGTGAGAACCTCTCCGCCAACGAGCCGATCACGGTCCAGAGCCGGGCCCCGTCTCGCGGCGATCACGCCGTGCCGGGAGGCGCATCGCTCGATGCGGGATGAGCGGACTCGTTGGTGGCGCGACAGCGTCGTCTACCAGTTGTACGTGCGCAGCTTCGCCGACTCCGACGGTGACGGCATCGGTGACCTGCGAGGCGTCTACTCGAAGCTGAACTATCTCGCCGACCTCGGCGTCGACGCCCTGTGGCTGAACCCGTTCTACCCGTCGCCCCAGATCGACGCCGGCTACGACGTCGCGGACTATCGGTCGGTTGACCCGGTCTTCGGCTCCCTCGACGACGTCGACGCCGTGCTCGAGCGTGCGCATGCGCTCGGGCTACGGGTGCTGGTCGACCTGGTGCCCAACCACACCTCCGACCAGCACCCGTGGTTCCGTCAGGCGCGGTCGGCCGCACCCGGGAGCCCGGAGCGCGCCCGCTACCTGTTCCGGGACGGACGGGGCCTCCACGGCGAGGAACCGCCGAACGACTGGCAGAGCAACTTCGGCGGCAGCGCCTGGACCAGGGTTCGCGAGGCCGACGGCCGACCCGGGCAGTGGTACCTGCACCTGTTCGCGCCGGAACAGCCTGACCTCGACTGGACCAACGACGAGGTGCGGGCGGAGTTCGAGTCGATCCTCCGGTTCTGGCTGTCCCGGGGGGTCGACGGCTT
>JAWWOL010000422.1:0-7037 GCA_033851695.1 Frankiales bacterium | reverse complement strand
GTGAGCACCGGCGCCTACATCCGCAACGACCTGTTCGGCCGCGACCCGCGCCTGCTCGCGATGGTCGAGCACCTCAGCGACGAGCAGATCGTCGAGCTCGGCCGCGGCGGTCACGACGCCAAGAAGGTCTATGCGGCCTACCAGGCGGCCCGCGAGCACACCGGCCAGCCGACGGTGATCCTCGTACAGACGGTCAAGGGCTGGACCCTCGGCCCCAACTTCGAGGCCCGCAACGCGACGCACCAGATGAAGAAGCTGAACAAGGCCGAGCTCAAGGCCTTCCGCGACCGGCTCGGCCTGCCGATCAGCGACGAGGAGCTCTCCGGCGACCTGCCGCCCTACTTCCACCCGGGCGCGGACTCCCCCGAGGTCCGCTACGTCCTCGAGCGCCGCGCGGCGCTCGGTGGGTCGCTGCCCAAGCGGCTCAACCGGGCCAAGCCGCTGGTCATCCCGGCGGACAACCGCGGCTTCCTCGACCTGCGCAAGGGCTCTGGCAAGCAGGCCGCGGCGACGACGATGACGTTCGTCCGGCTGCTCAAGGACCTGATGCGGGACAAGAACTTCGGCAACCGGATCGTCCCGATCATCCCGGACGAAGCCCGCACCTTCGGCATCGACGCCATGTTCCCGACCGCCAAGATCTACAACCCGCACGGACAGACCTACGAGCCGGTCGACCACGAGCTGCTGCTGTCCTACCGCGAGAACGTCAGCGGCCAGATCCTGCACGAGGGCATCAACGAGGCCGGCTCGATGGCATCGGTGATCGCCGCCGGCACCTCGTACGCGACGCACGGCGAGCACATGATCCCGGTGTTCGTCTTCTACTCGATGTTCGGCTTCCAGCGGGTCGGCGACATGACCTGGGCGATGGCCGACCAGATGGGCCGCGGCTTCCTGCTCGGCGCCACCGCCGGCCGCACGTCGCTCAACGGCGAAGGCCTCCAGCACGAGGACGGCCACTCGCTGCTGCTCGCCTCGACCAACCCGGCGATCATGATCTACGACCCGGCGTTCGGCTTCGAGATCTCGTACATCGTCGAAGAAGGCCTCAACCGGATGTACGGGGAGCGCGACGACAACGTCTACTACTACCTGACCGTCTACAACGAGGCCATCCCGCAGCCGCCGGAGCCCGAGGTCGAGGGCCTGCGCGAGGGCATCATCCGCGGTCTCTACCGCTACCAGGCTGCCGATCTCGAGCAGGGCGACGACCGGCCCCGGGCCCAGCTGCTGGCCTCCGGCACCGGCATCCACTGGGCCCTCAAGGCACAGACCCTCCTCGCGGAGGACTGGGGGGTGGCGGCCGACGTCTGGTCGGCGACCAGCTGGAACGAGCTGCGCCGCGACGCCATGGAGGTCGACGAGTGGAACATGGTGCACCCCGATGACGAGCAGCGCGTCCCGTACGTGACTCAGTGCCTCGAGCCCGCGCCCGGCCCGGTCATCGCGGTCAGCGACTGGATCAAGGCCGTTCCCGACGCGATCGCGCCGTGGGTGCCGCAGGGCCTGCGCAGCCTGGGCACCGACGGCTTCGGCCACTCGGACACCCGCCCCGCCCTGCGCCGGTTCTTCAAGGTCGACGCCGAGTGGACGGTGCTGGCCACACTCAGCGAGCTCGCCGGCCGCGGTGAGGTCAAGCACGAGGTGCTCGCCGAGGCGATCGCAAAGTACGGCCTGACCGAGGAGATCACCATCGAGTTCGCCGGCGACCCGGACAGCGCCAACGAGCCGGGCGCCTGAGCTCGGAGCTCGAGGCGGGCGCCGCCGGGTGACGGGTGTCCTGTGTCCAGCGCAGGACTAGGCCAGCGTGAACTGCTCGACCAGCTCCGCCAGCTCATTGCTCATGGCGAGCAGGCCATCGGCAGCGCGTTGGTTCTCCAGGACGGCCGCCGAGGTGACGATCGCCGCACCGGCCACGTCGTTCATGCTCGCGGCGATCTGGATGCTCCCGCTGGCCACCTCCGACACCGTCCTGGCGATCTCAGCCGTCGTGGCCGTCTGCTGCTCGACAGCGGCGGCAATGGTCGTCGCGTAGCCGCTGATCCGGTCGATGACCTCGCTGATCTCCGAGATGGCGGCCACCGCCTCGGCGCCGTCGGACTGGATGGTCTCGATCCGCTCGGCGATCCCCTCGGTCGCTCGCCTGGTCGCCCGGGCCAGCTCCTTCACCTCGTGCGCCACGACGGTGAAGCCCTTGCCGGCCTCGCCGGCCCTGGCCGCCTCGATCGTTGCGTTCAGCGCCAGCAGGTGGGTCTGCTCGGCGATGCCGAGAATGAGCCTGACGACCGAGCTGATCTCTTTCGACGACGTCCCCAGCTTGGCGACGGTGGCCCGCGCCCGCTCGGCCGACCGTACGGCCGAGGAGGTCACATCCGCCGCGTCCGAGGCGTTGCGGGCGATCTCCCGGATGGAGGCACGCATCTCCTCGGCCCCGCCGGCCACGGACTGCATGTTCGAGCTGATCTCCTCGGCGGCGCCGGACACGACGCCGGTCTGGCTGCTCACCTGTTCGGCCGACATGGTCATGTCGCGGGAGACGCCGGTGAGCTGGCCGCTCGAGGTGCTCACCGACACGGCGCTGCGGCCCAGCGCCTCGACCGTCCGGCGCAGCGCGCCGATCGCGGCATTCAGGGCGTTGCCCATCCGGCCGACCTCGTCCTGCGAGCCGACGTCGACGGTGCCGGTGAGGTCACCCCGCTCGACCCGCTCCAGCACCTGCATGACGGCGCGGACCCGCCGTGCGATGCCGCGGGAGACGAACCAGCCCAGGGCCACCGCGCACGCTGTTCCCACTGCCAGCAGGACCAGGAGCAGGGTGCGGGCGGAGCTGAACGTGGCGGCGGCGGCGTCGGACTGCGCCTTGGCGGCCGCATCCTCCCCGGTGAGCAGGGCGTCGAGCTGCTTGCCCATGGATTCGTCAAGCTTCTGCATCTGGCCGCTGAGGTAGTAGCGCGCGGTGGCGACGTCCTCACCGTCGACCGCCGGGATGACCTTCTCGTCGCGGATCTTGCGGAACTGCGCCAGCTGCGACTGGAAGTTGTGCATGAGCGCGCGCCGGTTCCCCAGCTGCGTCCCGGCCGTCCCAAGATAGGCGGCGATGTCGGCGTCGAGCCGGGCGTCGGTGACCTTCATCTGGTCTCGGAGCGGCGTGTGGTCCGTCGCCGGCGCGGCCAGCGCGTAGTCACGGACCTCGCTCCGGCTGTCACCCTCGACGGCGATCAGGTCGGTGAGTAGCTCGTACGGCTTCACCGCGTGGGTGTAGAGCGACGTCGCACGACCGTCGACCGCCTGCAGGGAGGTCAGCCCAAACCCACCGACGACCAGGAGCGCGACGACTCCGACTGCAACGGCCGAGAGCACCTTCACCGCAATCGGGCGGTTTCGTACCCAGGTGCTGGCCAGCATGAGCGTGCTCCTTGGCTCGACGGTTCAGGGTCTGCACCCCTTCCATCGACCGCGGCACCGGGTTCTGCAGCACTTGCTGCAAATCCGACGCTGGAGACGCCGACCTGCTGCCGTCAGCGGCCCGCGCCCGGGTGGGCAGGTGCCGAGCTCGTCGTCGGCTGGTCGACCGGGTGCGACACCGTCCCCGAGAACGGCAACCCGACGAAGACGGCGGCCAGCAGCAGCGCGGGCAGCAGCGCGGCCATCCCGATCCGGCTGCGGCGCAACCGCCGCCACAGGCCGGCCGGTTCTTCGGGAGGCTCCGCGGCGTCGGCGGCGGTCTCACCGCCGGTGGGCCCAGCTTCGGTCGGGTCGGGGGGGTCTGGCGGAGAGTCCGGGCCGGTCGTGACGACCGCTTCGCTGACTTGCGCCGAGGCTGAGTGGACCATGGTGACGCCCCTTTCAGCGGTGCGCCGTTGCACCGCCGAAGGCCTACGTTCCCCCTTTTCCGGCTCTTGATCAGCCGTTTGCCAAGCTCCAGGCCAGCAATGTGCTGTGAGTTTCGGCGGTGAGGTCGATCGCGGTCCCGGACAACCGCATGGCGTCCCCGGCGGACAGCTCCAAGCCCTGCCCGTCGGTCACCCCTCCGCTGACCAGATAGACGTGCACGGGCTCGTCCTCCGGCCAGCCGACCCGGTCTCCCGGCCCCAGCTCGACGACCCTCAGCAGCCCTGCCGGCAGCACGACCGAGCCCCCGTGGGGGCGCTCGTACGAGGTCGCGGGGCCGTCCGAGCGCAGCCACATCTGGACGTACTCCACCGGGTCCTCGGCGGAGGCATTGCGCTCGCTGTGCACCAGCCCGGCGCCGGAGCGCAGGAGCTGCAGCTCGCCGGCGGAGACGACCGCGTGGTGTCCGGCGGAGTCACGGTGCTCGAGCCCGCCGGACACCACGTAGGTCACCAGGTCGACGCCGCTGTGCCGGTGGTCGTCGAAGCCGGCGCCGGGCACCAGCACATCGTGGTTGCTCACCACGAGCGGCCCGAACCCGACGTTGGCCGGGTCGTAGTGCTGCCCGTACGAGAAGCTGTGCCACGAGGTCAGCCACCCGGTCCGGGTGCAGAACCGGTCGGAACCGCGGCGTACGTCGATCACGACCGGGTCACTCCGGCTACTGGTCTCCCGGTGCCGGCCGGTCCGGGGCCTGCGTGATCGCCGCCTGGTGCCCGATGTTGTTGGCCAGTCCCTGGGTCACGGCGTTGAGGATCGCCATGCCCTGCGAGGCCAGCGACGCCACCGCACTGTTCACGCCCTCGGTCCCGTCGAGGATGGTCAGGTTGGCGCCCTTGAGCCCGTCGGCGGCGGCCCGTACGAGGTCCGGCAGCTGGCTGATGATCGCCTGGTCGAGCGCGATCCGGCCCTGGGCCGCAGCGGCCCCGGCGCTCAGCGTGGTCGCCTCGGCCTGCGCGGTGGCGAGGGTACGGATCCGCTCGGCCTCGGCCTGGGCCGGCTTGACCACCTCGGCGATCAGCTCGGCCTCCCGGAGCTCGGCGTTCTTGGCCGCGACCAGCGCCTGCTCGGCGAGCACCGCCTGCTGGGCCTGGGCGGCAGCGAGCGGTCCGGCCTGCGCGGCCTTCTGCTGGGCGCTGTCGATCTCCGCTTGGTACTGCGCCCGGGCGACGGCGGTCTGCCGGGCGTACTCGGCCTGGTTGCGCTGGCTCTCCTGCTGGGCCTGGGCACTGGCCTGGTCGGCCGCGGCCTGGGCGATCTGCGCGGCCTGGTTGACGGTGGCCTGGTGCGGGGCGGCCAGCGCCTTGATGTAACCGCTGCCCTTGTCGTCGATCGACTGGATCTGCAGGCTGTCGACGGTCAGGCCGATCTTGGCCATCTCGATCTTGGAGGCGTCCAGGACGTTCTCGGCGAGGGTCTGCCGCTCCCGGATGATCGCCTCGACGGTCATGCTGCCGACGATCGAGCGCAGGTGGCCGGCGAAGATCTGACCGGTCAGCTCGTCCATCTGGCTCTGGTCGGCCAGGAAGCGCTGGGCGGCGGCGGCGATCGAGGCCTGGTCGCTGCCCACCTTGAACGCGATGACTGCCCGTACCGACAGCGCGATCCCCTGCTGGGTCACGCAGTCCTCGGTCACCGCGGCCTCGCGCATCGCCAGGGTGAGGAAGGAGGTCTTGCGCAGGATCGGCAGGATCCAGGCGCCGTGGCCCGTGACGATCTTGAACGGCAACGTGCTGTCCCCGGAGGCCTTCTGCTTGCCCCCGGAGATCAGCATGGCCTCGTTTGGCGCAGGTACGCGGTACCCCAGCATCGTTGCTACCTCTCAGTTGCGCCGGCGACGCCGTCGGCGTCAGGTCCCGGCAACGGGTCGGTGTACGGGTTGCGGTCGCCGGGCTCCCCCGACGGTGTCACGGTGAACGCGCCAGGGCTGTGTGAGCTGACGACCAGCACCCCCCTGCCCCGCTCGAGCACGATGTCGCTGTAGGCGAGGAAGGTTTCGTACGTGCCGCCGACGAGGAGGCACACCTCGCCGGGACCGGCGGTGCCGCGGATCCGGGTGACCACGGTCGCCACCTTGCCGATCGCGCTCTCGGCCACCCTGTGATCCCTGTCCTCTCCCCCTGCTCGCCATGGACGCGATGATCAGTGTGCACCCGCGCGGCGCCACGTGCAGGGCCGGGACCCTGACTCTCACCGGCATAGCACTTTTGGGGGATATTGCCCGCCGGGGTTAACCTTTCCGTGGCGTTTCGCTTTCGCTACGTGACCGGATGGCCGAGGATCCCTGCATGGGCGTACTTCGAGGGAACCGGCGACGCCGGGCGATTCACGAGCTGGACCAGCACCCGAACATCGACGAGATCCTCGGCGTCCTCGCGGCCCTCCCACACATCGGCGACGCCGAGCTGCCGGTGCTCGCCGAGGCGTGGCGCAACACCCCGTTCCTCGCCGACGCCCGCGCCCACGCGCTGAGCCCCGACTCGCCCCTGATCCTCGAGGTGCTTGCCTGCTTCGAGGCCGTCGCGGCGCTCTTCGACGACGACCTGGCCGGTGAGGCCGACTACGTGACGATCGACCCCGAGGTGACGACAACCGCGCTGAAGGCCGTACGGGACGCCATCGCCGCGACGTACGCGAAGCCGGTGCTGACCCATGGCGAGTTCCAGGCGCTGATGCGGCCCTGGCGTCGGGTCTTCCCGGCCCGGGGCTACGCCGAGCCCTACCTCGGCCCCAACGCCGTCCAGGTCAAGCAGGTCCTCGCCAACCTGCCGCTGCTTGCCGCACGGTGCCACGACGAGCGCGGGCGGGAGCTGTTCGACTCCCTGATGTACACCGCCGAGACCGTCAATCGCGACCTGCGCGACACGGCACGGAACGAGGCCTGGCGGGCCGCCGTACTCACCTCGCGCCGGCGGATGTGGGCCATGTTGCACCGCAGCGGGCTCGAGGCGATCAGCCGGCGCTGCCACCGCTGCGGGTCCAGGGAAGCAACCGGTGGCCAGCGGATGGTGCTCGAGCTCTGCCTCGACGCGGCCCGCGGGCTGCTCGTCGCCGACGCCATCGACGACACGTTCACCGACATCCTCACCCTGCCGCTGGCCATGCTGATCCCCGCTCAGCGCCCGGCCAGCCAGACCTGACCC
>JAWWOL010000449.1:0-3777 GCA_033851695.1 Frankiales bacterium | reverse complement strand
ACCAGGTGCCGGCCGCCTTCGAGGGCGGGCAGATGCCGCTGCACATGCGGCTGCCCAAGCTCAAGGGCTTCAAGAACCGGTTCCGCACCGAGTACCAGGTCGTCAACCTCGACAAGATCGCCGAGCGCTTCCCGCAGGGCGGCACCGTCGGCGTCGAGGAGCTGGTGGCCAAGGGCCTGGTCCGCTCGGACCGCCTGGTCAAGGTGCTCGGTGGGGGCGACCTCGCCGTCAAGCTCGAGGTGACCGCGCACGCCTTCTCGGCGTCCGCCAAGGAGAAGATCGCTGCTGCCGGCGGGTCCACCACCGCGCTGTAGCCCCGCTCGTCCGGGCCGTCGTCCTCCCCTTCCGGGGAGGCGACGGCCCGCCGCTTGTCAGGTCAGGCCGCACGCGGTGGCTGTTACAGTTCCGCGGACGGCTTGATCCCGTCATCCCCGCGTGCACACCGGCACCCGCCGGCGCGCAGCACCTCGTCTATCGACCCCGGAACGACCCCACGGACCGGATGCCAGGAGGATTCCGTGCTCACCGCTTTCGTACGGGCCTTCCGCACTCCGGACCTCCGGCGGAAGCTGCTCTTCACGCTCGCGATGATCGGCGTCTACCGCCTCGGATCGGTCGTCCCCGGCCCGGGTGTCTCCTACGTCGCGATCCAGAGCTGCCTGGACCAGGTCAAGGGCAACAGCCTCTACGGCCTGGTCAACCTCTTCAGCGGCGGGGCGCTGCTCAAGCTGAGCGTGTTCGCGCTCGGGATCATGCCGTACATCACGAGCTCGATCATCATCCAGCTGCTCATCGTGGTGATCCCCAGGCTGGAGACCCTCAAGGAGGAGGGCCAGTCCGGCCAGGCGAAGCTCACGCAGTACACCCGCGACCTCACGGTCGCGCTCGCGATCCTGCAGTCCACCGGCATCGTGGCCCTCGCCCGCTCCGGGAACCTCATCCAGGGCTGCAACCAGAAGATCATCCCGGACACCTCGATCTTCAAGATCCTCACGCTCGTCATCACCCTCACCGCCGGCACGGCCGTGATCATGTGGCTGGGCGAGCTCGTCACCGACCGGGGCGTCGGCAACGGGATGTCGGTGCTGATCTTCACCTCGATCATCTCCTCGATGCCGTCCCAGGGGATGACGATCGTCCGGTCGAGCAACGGTGGCTTCAAGCTCACCGGCGTGATCCTGCTGGCGGTGGTCGTCATCACGCTCGTCGTGTTCGTCGAGCAGGCGCAGCGGCGGGTGCCTGTCCAGTACGCCAAACGCATGATCGGCAGACGGATGTACGGGGGGACGAGCACCTACATCCCGCTCAAGGTCAACCAGGCCGGCGTCATCCCGGTCATCTTCGCCAGCTCGCTGCTGTACCTGCCGCAGCTGCTCAGCCAGGTCTGGACCAACCAGACCCTGGTGACCTACGTCAACCGGTACCTGGTCAAGGGCGACCACCCCATCTACCTGGCGGTGTACTTCGGCCTGATCATCTTCTTCACGTACTTCTACGTCGCGATCACCTTCAACCCGGTCGAGGTCGCCGACAACATGAAGAAGTACGGCGGCTTCGTGCCCGGCATCCGTCCTGGCCGCGCCACTGCCGAGTACCTGGACTACATCCTGTCGCGCGTCACCAGCTTCGGGGCTCTGTACCTCGGCCTGGTGGCCGTGCTGCCGCTGCTGCTGTTCAACCTGACAGCCGGTGCCAACCGGCTGCCCTTCGGCGGCACCGCCGTGCTGATCGTCGTCGGTGTGGGGCTCGAGACCGTGAAGCAGATCGAGAGCCAGCTGATGCTGCGCAACTACGAGGGCTTCCTGCGATGACGCGCGCGGGCACTCACTAGTGCGGAGCACGATGGGTCGTTGCAGGGAGGCGCTCATGGCCGGGGAGGCGAGGTAGCGTGCGCCTCGTCCTGGTCGGTCCCCCTGGTGCGGGAAAGGGGACGCAGGCCCAGTTCATCGCGGAGCACCTGAGCGTCCCCAAGATCTCGACCGGGGACATCTTCCGCGCCAACGTGGGTCAGGGGACCGAGCTCGGTCTGCTGGCCAAGTCGTACATGGACCGGGGCGACCTGGTCCCGGACGACGTCACCATCGACATGGTGCGCAACCGGCTCGCAGAGGGCGACGCCGCCGAGGGCTTCCTGCTGGACGGCTTCCCCCGCACCGTGCCGCAGGCGCAGGTGCTCGACGACATGCTGGCCGAGGCGGGCGTCAAGCTCGACGTCGTGTTGGAGCTCGTCGTGGAGAACGACGAGGTCATCCGGCGGCTCTCAGGGCGGCGTACCTGCCGCACCTGCAACCACATCTGGCACGTCGAGTTCGACCCGCCCGCCGAGGAGGGCGTCTGCGACCTCGACGGCGGCGAGCTCTACCAGCGCGACGACGACAAGCCGGAGACGATCGCCAACCGGCTCGAGGTCTACGACAAGGACACCGCGCCGCTCGTGAACTACTACGCCGAGCGCGGTCTGCTGGTGGGCATCGATGCGACCGGGCCGGTGGACGACGTCACCGTGCGTGCGATCGACGCACTCCGCCCGCTCCAGCACGGTGACGACAAGCGCGCCGACGACGACGGCGCCGACAAGCGCAGCGACTAGGTGGCTCTCGGCGGCCGCCGCCCGCGCGGGGTGACCGTGAAGACGCCGGAGCAGGTCCAGCGGATGCGCGTCGCCGGCCTGGTCGTGGCGGAGGCCCTGGCCCGGATGAGCGAGGCGGTACGGCCGGGTACGACGACGGGCGACCTGGACCGGATCGCGCGCGGCGTCCTCGAGCGGCACGACGCCACGTCGAGCTTCCTCGGCTACGGGCACCCCGGGTTCCCGGCCGTGATCTGCGCGTCCGTCGGCGCCGAGGTGGTGCACGGCATCCCCGGCGACCGGGTGCTCGCCGAGGGTGAGCTCTGCTCCATCGACTTCGGCGCCATCGTCGAGGGCTGGCACGCCGACGCGGCCGTTACGGTGCCAGTGGGGGAGTGCTCCGCGGAGGTGCTGGAGCTCAACCAGGTCACCGAGGACAGCCTGTGGGCGGCGCTGCGCACGGTGCGGCCGGGGGGCCGGCTCTCCGACATCGGTGCGGCGGTCGAGCAGGTCATCAGGCCGCACGGCTACGGGCTGCTCGAGGACTACACCGGCCACGGCATCGGCACGTCCATGCACGAGCCGCCGTACGTGCCGAACCTCGCGCCGAAGGGCCCGGGCCACGGCATGCCGCTCGACGTCGGGATCGTGCTGGCGGTGGAGCCGATGGCCACGCTCGGCCGGGCCGAGGTGACGGTGCTCGAGGACGACTGGACAGTCGTGACGACCGACGGCCGGCAGGCGAGCCACTGGGAGCACACCGTCGCGGTGACGCCGGACGGCCCCTGGGTGCTGACCGCCGTCGACGGCGGCTCCTCCCGGCTCTGATCGGGCACCTGTCCGCGGGGCGTGACAGGCCTCACCGGCGCGCGTTGGACGGCCCGCGGCGGCGTGACGTACGATGACACGTCGGTCTGTGACCGGCGCGCCTCAGCATGCCTTCCGTCCGCCAGACGGGACCGGTGAGCTGAAGAGCATTCTGAACCACGAACCCGACGGTGAAGCGAGGACATGCCGAAGAAGGACGGGGCCATCGAGATCGAGGGCCGAGTCGTCGAGCCGCTCCCCAACGCGATGTTCCGCGTGGAGCTGCAGAACGGCCACAAGGTCTTGGCCCACATCAGCGGCAAGATGCGGCAGCACTACATCCGCATCCTCCCCGAGGACCGTGTGGTCGTGGAGCTCTCGCCCTACGACCTGACCCGCGG
>JAWWOL010000358.1:0-5516 GCA_033851695.1 Frankiales bacterium | reverse complement strand
GCCGGATGAACGCGACGATGCGGTTCCTGGTCTGGGGGACCCTGCCGCTGGGCGCCGTCATCGGCGGCCTGCTCGGCTCAACGATCGGAGTCCGGCCCACCCTGTTCGTTGCAGCGGCCGGAGGCGCCCTGAGCTTCCTGCCGGTGTTCCTGTCGCCGCTGCGCCGGATGCGCGCGCTGCCCGTGCTGGCGGCTGAGGGCTACTGACCGGATGGCGTCGGAGCCGCGCTCCCGCGGTGGTCGGCCACCAGGTCGCGGTAGGCCTCCCCGCTCAGCTTGAGCGTCCGGCGCTGCGTCTCATAGTCGACGTAGGCCAGACCGAACCGTGGCCAGTAGCCGTAGGCCCACTCGAAGTTGTCCAGCAGCGACCAGGCGAAGTAGCCCTTGATCGGTGCCCCCTTGGCGGCTGCGTCGGCGACCGCCTGGATGTGGTCCACGAAGTAGGCCGTACGGTCGACGTCCGCGACGTAACCGTTCTCGTCAGGCTCGTCGTGCCAGGCGGACCCGCTCTCGGTGACGTAGATCGCCGGCGCGTCGTACTCGTCGTGCAGCCGGACCAGCAGCTCCTCGAGCCCCTTGGCGTGGGTCTCCCAGCCGAGCGCGGTCGTCGGCGCACCGGGCACCTCGACCTGGCGGTAACCGAGCGTCGCCACGGTCGGGTCGGCAGCGATCTTCATCCGGAAGTAGTAGTTGAGTCCCATGAAGTCCGTCGGCTCAGCGATGACCTCGAGGTCACCGGGCTGCTCGGGCAGCGCGATGCCGTAGACGTCGACCATGTCCTGCGGGAAGCCCTTGCCCTGCGTGGGGTCGAGCCACCAGCGGTTGGTGTGACCGTCGGCACGGATCGCCGCGAGCCGGTCCGCGTCGGTCTCCGTCGCCGGCTCGCAGGGGCTGAGGTTGGTGACGAGGCCGATCGAGGCCGGCAGCGCGGCGTTGGCCCTGACCGCCTGGGTCGCCAGGCCGTGGCCGAGCAACAGGTGGTAGGAGGCATGCACCGCGCTGCGCAGGTCGCGTACGCCGGGCGCCATCCGGCCCTCGAGGTGGCCGATCCAGGCGGAGCACAACGGCTCGTTGAGGGTGACCCAGTCGCTCACCCGGTCACCGAGTCGCCGGGCCACAATGCCTGCGTAGTCGGCAAAGTGCAGCGCTGTGTCCCGCGAGACCCAGCCGCCGTCGTCGACCTGCAGCGTGGACGGCAGGTCCCAGTGGTAGAGCGTGACGAACGGCCGCACGCCGGCGGCCAACAGGTCGTCGACCATCCGGTCGTAGTAGTCCAGGCCAGGGCCATTGACCGGCCCGCGCCCGGTCGGCTGCACCCGCGGCCAGGCGATCGAGAACCGGTAGGAGTCCAGTCCCAGCTCGCGGATCACGGCCAGGTCCTCGGGCCACCGGTGGTACGAGTCGCAGGCCACGTCGCCGTTGTCGCCGCCCTCGATCGCGTTGGGCACACGGCAGAAGTCGTCCCAGATCGAGGGAAGCCGGCCACCCTCGGCGATCGCGCCCTCGATCTGGTACGCCGAGGTGGCCGCCCCCCAGAGGAAGTCCGCGGGCAGTGCGCTGAGGTCGGTCATTGCGGTCGCTCCGCTTCGTGGGGTGGGCATGCCGGGCTATCGGCCTGGCAGTGGTTGAGTCAAGGCTTGGCGGCGGGCTACTTCACGGCGCCAGCGGTCATGCCGGACACCAGGAACCGCTGCAGCAGCAGGAAGCCGGCCACCACCGGGACGCTGACCGTCAGCGACGCCGCCATGATCTGGTTCCAATAGACGTTGTTGAGGTTGGCGAAGCCCTCGAGCCCGACCGCCAGCGTCCGGGTGTTGTCGTCCGTCATGATCGAGGCGAACAGCACCTCACCCCAGGCGGTCATGAACGCGTAGATGACCACAGCCACGATGCCCGGCACCGCCGCCGGGATGACGACCCGGAAGAGCGCGCCGAGCGGCCCGTTGCCGTCGACCTTGGCCGCCTCGTCGAGCTCGCGCGGGATCGAGTCGAAGTAGCCGACCAGCATCCAGATCGCGAACGGCAGGGTGAAGGTCAGGTAGGTGACGATCAGGCCCAGCCGGCTGCCGTACAGGTTGATGCCCGTGGTCTTGCTGATGTTGACGAAGATCAGGTAGAGCGGCAGCAGGAACAGGATGCCGGGGAACATCTGGGTGGACAGCACGACGGTGGTGAAGCTGCTCCGGCCGTGGAACCGGTAGCGGCTCACGGCGTAGGCGGCCAGCACCGCGATCGCGACCGAGGCGATCGCCGAGATCGTGCAGACCACCAGGCTGTTCACGAAGTAGCGGCCGAGCGGGACCGTGGTCCACATGTCGCGGAACGGCTGGACGGTCAGGTGCGACGGCCACCAGGTGAACGTGCCCTGGACGTCCTGGAGCGGCTTGAGGGAGGACGTCACCATCACGTAGATCGGGATGGCGACGAACAGCCCGATGACGCTGAGACCGATCCGCCGGGTCCACTGGAACCATGCCGGCTCACGCATTCTCGGTCCTCCGGTTCACGACGAGGAGATAGATGCTGGTGACGACGAGCAGGAAGAGGAGCAGCAGCACCGACATCGCCGATCCGGTCCCGAAGTTCCAGGTGACGAACGAGTTCTGGTAGATGTGCATGGAGATCAGGTCGGCCTGCTGCGGTGCGGAGCCGCCGAACAGGACGAACGGCGTGGTGAAGTCGTTGAACGTCCACAGGAACAGCACAAGGACGAGCACCCGGTTGACCGGTGCGAGCAGCGGCAGGGTCACCCGGCGGACCTGGACCCACATGCCGGCGCCGTCGAGCGCCGCGGCCTCGTACAGGTCCCCGGGGATGCTCTGCATGCCGGCCGTGAGGGTGAGGAACGCGAACGGCCAGGTGCGCCAGATGCTGACGAGGCACAACGTGATGAAGCTGTTCGAGCCGATCAGCCAGAACGGCCTGGTGTGCACGAGGTGCAGGTCGAGCAGCACCTGGTTGATCATGCCGTTGTCACGCTGGGCCATGAAGCTCCAGGTGATGACGGACGTGAAGGCGGGCAGCGCGAACGGGATGAGGAACAGCGTCCGGACGACGGCCCGGCCGCGGAACTCGCGCTGGGTGAACACCGCCGCGAACATGCCCAGGCACCAGGACCCGACCAGCACGATCACCGTGAATTCGAGGGTCACCACGAAAGAGTGCAGCAGCGCCTGGCCGGCCGGCTGGTTGATGTCGATCGCGAGCCGGTAGTTGCTGAGGCCGGCGGCGGGGGCGTTCTGCCAGTTGCGGATGTAGAACTGGGTGAGGTGGATGAAGCTGATCGCGACGCCCACCAGCATCGGGATGATGTGGACCAGCAGCTCGAGCAGGATCGCCGGCACCAGCAGGAAGTACGGGAGCACCTGCCGTCGCGGCCGGCGTCGGCGAGCCGGTCTGGCCGTCGCGGCCGACGGCAGTTCCCGCTCGTTGACGGTGTCGAGCACGGGTCCTCCTCCGGGCGGCATGGTGGGATCGGCTGCCGCCGATCCCACCATGCCTGTCGGTACCTCAGGTCTGGTGCTATGGGCTAGCTGGCTGCGAGCTGCTGCTGGTCTGCGGCGAGGGCCTTGGAGATCTCGGCGCTGGTGACCGTCTTACCGCTGGCGATCTCGGAGAAGAACGTCTTCATCGAGGTGCCGACCAGCGTCTCGAACTGGCTCTCCGACGTGGTCTCCGGCAGCGGAGCCGCCGTAGTCGCAAGCACGCTCTTGAAGACGGTCACGGCCGGGGTCTCGAAGGCCGGGTTGCTGTAGGCGTCCGACACCGACGGCAGCGAGCCGTACGTCGCGTTCAGGGTCTCCTGGGTCGGCGTGCTGGTCATGAACTTCGCGAACTCCAGGGCTTCCTTCTGGTGGCTGCTCGCCTTGAAGATCGCCAGGTTGATACCGGCCACCATGCTGGTGACCTTCTTGCCGCCGGCGGGCATGGTCGCCGGAAGTGGCACCGGGACGACACCGATGTCGGCACTGTTCATGCCGAACTGCTTCAGCGAGCCGGCGGCCGCCTGCCACATCACCATCGCCGACTTGCCGGTGGCGAAGTCCTTGAGCGCCTCCGTGCCGTTGCTGTACTCGGCGTCGCTGATGTTGACGACCTTGTCCTTCTGCATGAAGTCGAGGTACTGCAGGATGCCCGCGACGTTGCCAGGAGTGTTGAAGGTCGGCTTGCCACTGGAGTCGTAGAACGAGCCGCCGTTCTGCGCGGCCAGGGTGAAGGCGTTGTGGATGTTCTCGGTCGTCGAGCCGCCCTCTTCGGACAGGCCGTACTGGCTGCCGGTGGTCAACTTCTTGGCGTCGGCGGCGAACTCGTCCCAGGTGGCCGGCGGGTTGGTGATCCCCGCAGCAGCGAACATCTTCTTGTTGTAGTAGAGGCCGTAGGCCAGCGAGTAGATCGGCACCGCGACAGGGTCCTGGCCCGGGGCACCGGTCGCTGACATCGAGCCGGCGAGGAACCGCGCCTTGCCGCCCACCGCATTGAGGTTGGCAGCGTTGAACGGGGTGAAGGCGCCGGTGGCCTGCAGCGTCGGGGACCAGGTGTTGCCGATGTTGAGTACGTCCGGGCCCTTGCCCGAGGTCGCCGCGGCGAGGATCCGGTTGAGCAGGTCCGACCACGGGACGACCTCGAGGCTGACCTTGATGCCGGTCTCCGCGGTGAACTTGTTCAGCTGCGGAGTCAGCACCGCCGTGTCGTTGGCGAGGCTGGTGCCCTGGTTGCTCGCCCAGTACGTCAACGTCACACCGGTGAGCGGGACCGGCTTGCCGCTGGCCGTGGCCGAGGAGGAGCTGCCGGCCGCGGTGGAGGCCCCGGAAGCGGAAGCCCCCGCGGCGGAGGACGCCGCAGACGCCGCGGCCGAGGCCGGCGAGGAAGCAGCCGAGCTGCCGGTCGAGCTGCTCGAGCCGCCACAGGCGGCCAGCGGCGCCAGCAGCAGGCCGATGGCGCTCGTGGTGACGATTCGGTTCAGTCGCACGTTGGGTCCTTCCGATTCAGGAGCGAGGGAAAGGCGCCTCCACAGGTGGGGCGCCAAGTCGTGGTACCGGGAGAGCTGCCGACCTCTTGCATAGCTTCCTCTAAGTCGTGAATCGTCCTTGATAGGAAGGTCCGCCGTCAAGGAAAGCACAGGTCTGTAGCCGATTTGTTATCGGGGCGCGGCAAGCGTCTGGCAGGCAAGGCTTCCGCTGCCACGAGGCAACTTTTCCGCAACAGCGCGGTCACTGTGCGTCGCGCTGTGTGCTGGTTCAAGGCCGACACCGGGCCCGGACCGCAGCGCCACTGAATCGTCTCAATCCGTGGGCGACCGGGCCCCCGGAGGCTCCGGCGGCGCACCCGTGGGCTAGACCAGTGCGCCATGCGGACAGCGCTCTCACCCGGGACCCTGGCATTCCTCCAGAGCGTGAAGTATCGTTCCGCGGAGAGCGCGATCAGGCTCAGATGACCGAAGGAGTGCCCGTTGGCGAGGGCCAGGACCACCAACGTCCGTGACCTGCGCAAGAGCAACCGCTCACGGGCCCTGATCGA
>JAWWOL010000355.1:0-4039 GCA_033851695.1 Frankiales bacterium | reverse complement strand
ACGTCACCGTGGCCGCGGCCGTCGCAGCCCCGGCCAGCGAGAGCAGCAGCCTTCCGTTCACCGGCAGCTCGGTCATCATCCCCGGTCTCATCATCGGACTGACCATGATGGCCGGTGGCTTCCTGCTGCTGACCACCGTGCGTTCCCGTCGCGTGGGTGGCGTCCGCAGCTGAAGCCTGGTACGGCCTGAACGACCTCGCGCGGAGCCCCGTGCGAGGTCGTTAGGCTGACGGCATGGACAGCGACACCCCGCCGAGCGGCGACCCGATCGACCTGGCCGACGCCGCCGCATCGATCCATCTGGGCGACACCTCGGGCGCGGACTTCCTGCCGCCCGCCGACGCCGACCTGCACCCCGCCCTGTTGCCGTTGTCTTGGCTGCTCGGCACCTGGCGTGGTCATGGCAGGGGCGACTACCCCACGATCGACGAGTTCACCTACGGTCAGGAGATCTCGTTCTCCCACCGGGGCAAGCCCTTGCTGGAGTACGTCAGCCGCAGCTGGTCCCTCGACGATGCCCGGCCCCTGGCGGTCGAGACGGGATACCTGCGGCCGCAGCCGGGCGGCCAGGTCGAGGCGGTGATGGCGCACGGCAGCGGGCTCGTCGAGGTCTCGTACGGGACCGTCGAGGGCGTCAAGCTCGAGCTGGCGTCGGACTTCACCGCTCGCACCGCCACCGCCAAGGAGGTCTCCGGCCTGCACCGGTTGTACGGGCTGCTCGAGGGCGTCCTGCTCTACGCCATCGACATGTCGGCCGTCGGCCAGCCGCTGCAGCCGCATCTGTGGGGCCGGCTCTACCGCACCCGGTAGCCGTTCCTCCAGCTAGAAGGTGAATCCGTCCGAGGTGATGGTCGCCTGGCACAGGTCGGCACCGTCGGCCAGCCGGGTTGTCGTCGGCACCGTCAGCGGAGTGCCCGGGTCGCGTCAAAACGTCAGGCGATGAGGGAGAGGTCGCCGGCCTCGAGCAGGATCAGCTGGCCGGCGATGCCGGTGGTGAAGGGCCAGGCCCGGCCGGTGCTCAGTGCCGCTGTACGGATGCTGGCGGCGGCGCTCGCGGCCTGGCCCGGCTGGCCCGTGCGCAGCAAGCCCCACCCGACGACCGGCCAGTAGCCCACCGGTGCGGGAGCCCCGTTCGTCAGGTCGGTGGCCTGCGGCTGGGCCCACTGCGGATGCGTTGCCGCGACCGTGGAGAGCAGGGCTCCGGCCCGGGTGGAGTCTGCCAGGCCGAAGGTCGCGGCCCAGGCCTGCTCCATGGAGTCGGAGTAAAGGTTGGCCCAGTTGGTCGCCAGCTGGGCTCCGTCCGAGTGGCGGGCCCAGTCGTAGGCCGAGACCGCGGGGTTCCACAATCCAGCAACACCAGCCGAAAGCGCCTCGGCGTCCCTGGTTGCGCGCACGTTCAAGGCGCCGTTGCCCAGCAGGACTGCGAGGTCCGCCGCCGCGCGCAGGCCGGCGTAGGTCTCGGCGGCGTCCATCAGGTATTTCACGTGCCAGGTCGGCTTGGCCCAGGTCAGCCCGTCAGCATCTTGGGTCGCCTCGATGGCGGAGACGGCACCAAGGATGCCGGCGGACAGCGACTTCACGGTGGCCTTGCTCGCGCCGGCCCGGGAAACAGCCCTGGTAGCAAGCAGAAACGTGCCCGCGTAGGCGTCGGTCGAGTCCATGTCGCCCGTTGAGGTCTCGACACCAGCGGGCGAGACGTCGTAGTCGGTGACGAAGCCCGAGGCGTCCTCGTGCGCCGCGTACCAGCGCAACCAGGCTGTAGCCGCAGTGAGATCCGCGGCCGAGCCGGTCAGCTTGTGTGCCTCAGCGAGACCGATCGCCGCGTAGTTGCCGAGGTACGGGCTGATGCGCTGGCGGTCGACATACCAAGAGATTGCACCGTCGGGCAGCTGACCCTGCCGGATCCAGGTGGCGTCGGCGGAAACCTGCGTGCGCACCGAGGAACTGGCGGCAGAAGCACTGGGTTCAAGGACCCCGACAGCCAAGGCTGTCGCCGCGGCGACAGCCACCCAGGTCCTGCGGTTGCTGACCATCGTGGCCCCCGTCTCCCGTGCGTGCGACCAATCTGGCACACGACGTGCCGGCACTTGATAGCCCAACCGGGTGACAGCTCCGCCCTGTTTCACCGCCCGTCGGGCGGTGTCAAGAGGCCGCCCGGCATATTGGCCGACTTTTTGCATGATCTGCATGAAGCGCCGCACGGCGGCGAAATTCGCGGCGCGCGCGGCCTTGACTTGTCCGATCTGACCAGTATTCAATGCATATGCGCTCGCCCCCTGGGACCGCGTGGGAGGGGCCCGCCGAGGGTTTCGCTCGGCGCGACCGGACGGTCCAGCGCCTCTCCGCAGTCCTACCGCTATTTCCAGCGGCCCAGCCGATCGCGGCCGTGGCCGGACATCGTGTCGCCCAGGCCCGGCCGAACGCCGGGCATCGTCGTACCGTACGGAGGAGCCCGCCCGATGGAGATCTCCCGTCGCACCTTCCTGGCCGGCGCTGTTGCGCTGCCCACCCTCGGCGCCATGTCCGGGCCCTTGCTGCTGGGCGAGAATGCCTACGCGGCAAGTGGAGTGGGTGACGTGGTCGGCAAGATCACCGTCGGCTACCAGGGCTGGTTCGCATGCACCGGCGATGGGGCGCCGATCAACGGCTGGTGGCACTGGAGCCAGGACTGGTCACGCCCGCCGTCCCCGTCGAACAACGCCATCAAGGCGTGGCCGGACATGCGGGAGTACGCCAAGAGCTATCAGACGGCTTACAGCAACCTCAACGGTGGTGGCGCGGCGACTCTGTTCTCCTCCTATGACCAGTCGACGGTGAACACGCATTTCACCTGGATGCAGCAGAACGGCTGTGACACGGCTGCTCTGCAGCGGTTCAACCCCAACAGCTCCGAGGGGCCCACCCGCGACGCGATGGCGACCAAGATCAGGCAGGCCGCCGAGGCCACCGGCCGGAAGTTCTACATCATGTACGACGCCAGCGGCTGGGCGAATATGCAGTCCGAGATGAAGGCGGACTGGACCAACAAGATGTCGGCACTCACGGCGTCCGGAGCCTATGCCCGACAAAACGGCAAGCCCGTCGTCTGCATCTGGGGCTTCGGCTTCAACGACTCGAACCATCCCTGGAGCGCCTCGGTCTGCCTCGACGTCGTCAACTGGTTCAAGGCCCAGGGCTGCTACGTCATCGGCGGCGTGCCGAGGGAGTGGCGTACGGGTGTGGGAGGCTCGCGGTCGGGCTTCCTCGGCGTCTACCACGCGTTCAACATGCTGTCCCCGTGGATGGTCGGCGCCATCGGAAACGCCACCGACTCGGACAACGTCTACCAGCAGTTCAACGTCGGCGACCAGTCTGACTGCAATGCGAACGGCATCGACTACCAACCCTGCGTGCTGCCGGGTGACCTGTCCGCTCGCCAGCGTGCCCACGGCGACTTCATGTGGCGGCAGTTCTACAACATGGTCAGGGTGGGCGCCCAGGGCATCTACATCTCCATGTTCGACGAGTACGGCGAGGGCAACCAGATCGCCAAGACGACGGAGAACCAGTCCCAGGTGCCTGCCGGCTCAGGTCTGCTCACCCTCGACGAGGACGGGACCGCCTGCTCGTCGGACTACTACCTGCGGCTGACCGCTGACGGCGGGCGGATGCTGAAGAAGCAGATCGCCCTCACCGCGACCCGTCCGACGCAGCCCGTTGTCAGCGGGGGTACGCCGGGCACGACTGTCGTCAGCCTCCGGGCCCACGCCAACGGCAAGTACGTCACTGCGCCCGGTGGAGGAGCGCAGGCGCTGATCGCCTCCTCCACCTCTGTCGGGGTCGCCGAGACCTTCGACATGATCACCGTCGGGACCAACCAAGTGGGGTTCCGGGCCCACGCCAACGGCCTGATCGTCACGGCGGAGAACGCCGGCGCGAACCCGCTGATCGCCAACCGGACGGCGATCCAGCTGTGGGAGACGTTCACCGTGACCCACAACCCGGACGGCAGCACCAGCTTCACCGCTCAGGTGAACAACCGCCTGGTGACGGCTGAGAA